>CAZUER010000019.1:0-45516 GCA_964619345.1 uncultured Desulfohalobiaceae bacterium | reverse complement strand
GGAAGATCGACTCCCAGGACGCCCTGAAAGTCAGCCGCCTGGCCGTGGAATCGGATGTCTTTCCTCTCCTGGAAATGGCTGAGGACAAGAGTCTCCGCCGCACCTATGAACCGGATGGTTCTGTGCAGCTTTCGGACTACATCCAATCCCAAAAACGCTTCCGGGGCATGACCAAGGAGGATATTCAGAGGTTTGAAAACCAGATCAAGGTCAGGAATAATAGCCCATCTTTACGCTTAACTTCGCAAAATTAGCTTAAAATATGCGGGTGTTAACTTTCTCAGCGTCCGTAACTACCTGAAATCACGTAGTTACGTTAGTTATGCGGTCTTTTGTAGTGACTACGAATGCCAAAATACTTATTGACAAAATGGCCGGCCATGATAAACTCTTTCCATGTTCATCAGGGAAACAAAAAGACAGTACAAAAACTCAAGTAAGTTATATTACACTCATAAGTTAGTTGAGTCAGTTCGCACCCCGAGTGGCCCCAGACAGAAAGTTGTGCTTAATCTGGGCACCTTGGAGCTTTCTAAAGATAAATGGACAGAACTGGCGAAACGTATTGAAGAACTTATTTCTGGCCAAAAACGATTAATCCCATGTGCCACTGAGATTGAAAGCCTTGCCCAGCACTATGCCAAGCTCTACGTCAGGCAGCAGCTTGCTGACAAGAATGATGTAGATCAACGTCAACATGATTTCCAAACTGTGGACGTGAATGCCCTTACTTCCACAGAAGCCAAATCCATTGGCAAAGAGCATCTTGCTTTCCAGACCTTGCAAAAGCTTGGGCTTATCGATCTTTTTGAGAAACTGGAATTTACTCAAAACCAAATCAATATGGCTGTACTCTCGGTTATTGGACGACTCATCCATCCAAGCAGTGAACATGAACTCAAGCGATATGCACAAGAAGACAGCGCCCTGGATGAACTCCTGGGAACTGACTTCTCGCGGATCAGTCAAAACGCCCTGTATGAGGTATCTGATCTTTTACTCTTGCATAAACAGACTATTGAGCAGTTTCTCAGGACCAATACCAAAAAGCTCCTGGGACTTTCAGAATCAATCATCCTCTATGACTTAACCAATACCTACTTCGAAGGTGACGCTCTGCTCTGTGAAGAGGCCGAGCATGGCAGATCGAAAGACAAGCGAAATGATCGACCTCAAATCACCGTCGGCCTGGTCCTGGATGGGGATGGATTCCTCAAGTTGAGTCAAACATTTCATGGCAATGTCAGTGAACCTTCGACCATGGTGGAGATTATTGAAAGTCTGCATAACAAAGCGCAGGGAACAAATCCTCCTCTGCCTTTGGATCCGCCTACAGTGGTCATGGATGCCGGCATAGCATCAGAAGATAACCTCAACATCCTCAAAGAGCGGGGCTTTTCCTATATCGTTGTTTCCAGGTCCCGTCCCAAGGATATACCAAAGAAAGATTTTACCCAGATCAAAAAAGGAGTCCATGCCCACAGCTTTCAGCGAGGAGAAGAAACCTTTCTCCACTGCTGGAGTGAAGCCAAGACCCAAAAAGAGCAGGCTATAGTCCAAAAGATGCGGACCAAAATGGAAGCAGAACTGACCAAACTCCGTGATGGGCTGAGCATCAAATCAAGACTCAAAAACTATGACAAGGTCCTGGAGCGTATAGGTAAACTCCGCAAGCGGTACAGTCGTGTCTCCAAAGGCTTTACTATCAATGTCCAGCAAGAAGGCAAAAATGCTGGCGACATCACCTGGAGCTTTGATGAGAATAGCCTGGGGAAGCCATATGATGGCACCTATTTTCTGCGCACAAATCGCACCGATCTCACAGATGACCGGCTATGGAAGACATATATAATGCTCAATACGGTTGAAGACGGTTTTCGGTGCCTCAAGAGCGAATTGGGGCTCCGCCCCAATTTTCACCAAAAAGGCGAAAGAATAAAGGGGCATATCTTTATAACCATTCTTGCATATCATCTCTTGCACATGATCCAGTATCATCTGCATCAGGTCGGGATCCATCATCGCTGGTCAACGATCAGATCATGGCTTGGCACCCACTGCATTTTGACCACCAGTCTGCCCAGGGAACAAGGTGGCGTTGTGCATGTTCGGCATTGCACAACAGCCACCCTGCATCAGTCAGAGGTGTATTCAGCCCTGGGCATACGAAGCGTACCGCTCAAGCCGAGGAAGACGATAACGCAATAAATGTAGTGACCATAAAATTAAGTGACTTTAAAGCAACTCGCTGTTTTGACTGACAGTCTTGTCGCCGCCCCCATAAACGTAGGATAGGTGGCTTTCAATCCGATGATCGTTTGGTGGTCAGTGACATTGCCTGGGAAGTTGGATTTGTATACGATCTCCATCTATCGACGGTCGTTATTTCTGAGGAAGAATTTGAGCAGGGGCCGTTGTCAGTAAGTCCTTTATTGGATGCTGTCCGAAACGAGGGTGTTCCTGCGTGAAAGATGACAATAACATACATAAACTATGTCCTGCATTTGAGTGCAGGGCAATCTAGTTGATCTATACGTTTCATAATTGATAAACCCGGCAAAGCTGACCTCTGGCCTCTACACATTCTTAACCAAGGACGGAAGCCAGTTGTACACCGGTTGGAGGGTGGTGGCCACCTCTTTCTTCTTGGGTATCATGAATATAAAGCACTTCTGTTGTTCCGGCACCAGGGCAATATGCCTTATCCCTCCAGGATCGGGATTTTTGGCCAGAAAATCGAGGAGCTTTTGCCGCATCTGCTCGGATCCATAGAGCAGGTCGAAATCATATCCTCCCCAGTTCACTGTTTCTGTCTCCAGCTTATCCAGATTGGCAACCCTGGTCTTGGAAAACCGGGCGTATCCCTTTTCCAGAAAATGCCCTTCCTCAGGAGGGTGATTCTTCAAGTACAGCTCCAGAAACAGCCTATCGTACTTGCGAATCAGCTTTGAGATTGGGAGATAGAGGAGTGAATGCCTGGGCAGCATGGTGATGGTCGCATCCACCCGGGACAAAAAAGCCCTTTTTTTCTTGATGTACAGGTTGGCATGATAGCCGATGGCTCCCCCTATATTGGTGAATTTTTGGTCGTCGGGCTTGAAAATCCGGACCAGATCTTCAAAGACACTGACATAGAGATCCCTGTTCCGCCGCTTGCCCCGGAAATATCCCCAGGTCAAAACCAGAGAAAAGGCCACAAACAGGAAAAAGACCGGCTGGGTAATTATCTGTTCATATTCAAACATACTTAAGTTTCACATTCCGTCCGGTAGTATCTGTTCCTGGATATCGTCCAACCTGCCCCCTTTTTCCCCGCCCCCCAGGTCCTTATGCAATCGAATCCGCTTCAGCTCAACACCAGGAGCCAAGGCCTGCATCTTCTCTTCCACTGTTGCGGCCTGATCCTCATTTTCCGAACTCACCTTGTTGTCGATGAGCAATCGCAGGGGCAGACCCAACTCTTTAAGCCCGGCTACCAGCCGCTCCGACTCTTTGCAGGAGAGCACATCCGGATTAAAGACCAACACCACATGGCAGTCTCTGCTTCGCAAATTTTGGTCCAAATCCTGGTAGGTCTTCTTCAGGGTCCACAACCTGCGTAAAATATCATCGTCCTTTTCTTCATAGGCCAAAACGGTTTGTTCTGAGCTCAACGATCCCTTGATACGGTGGATGGTGTACCGTTTCTCCAGAATCCGACGTCTGATGTCGATCAGCCTGTCTATCCAGGTCATGCTCACTCGGGGTAAGGCCAGGAATCTGAGGGTCAGACCGGTCGGCGGGGTATCGAAGATAATATAGTCAAAGGACGTTTCCCTGCGGATGGTTGTGGCAATGCTGGTCAGCAGGGCATACTCCTCAATGCCTGGAGAGTACTTGAGGGTGGAGAAGTAGCTGTCCAGATTAAAGGTCTTTAAATAACTGTAGGTAGAGGTCAGGACATTGATCTCTTTTTGCAGATATTCCCGGGACAGCTTGTGCAAGTCCACTTCTTGCAAAAAAAGTGAGTCCGTCAGCTTGTCCTTTTTCCCCTTGTTCACCACACCGAAGATATCCCCCAGATTGTGGGCCGGGTCCAGAGAAACGATCAGGACCCGGCCCTTCCGGGAAAGCTGCCGGGCCGAGGCGGCAGCCATGGTGGATTTGCCCACCCCTCCCTTGCCGCTGAAAAAGAGTATCTTCATCTAGTCAATGCCCAGTGTCCCGCACAATTCGGCCAACATGTCTCCGGAGTCCTGAGCCCGGCAGTGCAGAATATCCAACTCCCGTTCCATAAAGGGCAATAGCTCGATGGCCAGAAAAGACGGAGGAGCCGGAAGCCCGACAAAGGATCCCAGGAGGAGCAGGGCAAAAATATTCTCCAGCTCCCGGCATTCGACCTCTGTCAAGGAGGCGGCCTGCCCCCGGTGTGAAGCGTCGATGCCGGCCAGCATGTCCCTGATATGTTGTATAATTTTAGGCGGCATACTACCTTAAAACCGGAAGAAGCTGTACTTGTTCTTGTAGTAGCTTTCAAAAAAACCGATCTGACTTTGCAGGTAGTCGAAATGACCGTGCTCCCAGTCAGCCAGGCGGTTAAAGAGATCCTTGGCTTCCTTTTCTTCCGCCTTTTCTGCCATCTCCCGATAAAATTTCTCCGACTCCAGCTCCAGCTTAATCCCGATGGACAGGGCGGTCATATCGAAATCGCTGACCTTGTCCTTGAATTCCCTGGTAAAAATCGGGCTCTGAGCATCTTCGAACCTGGTCGGGGCTTCCAATTGAGGTGGAGCCAGCTCTTTTCCCTGGTCATAGTCCTTGGCCATCTGCAGCAATGTATCATGATGCCCCTGTTCTTCAGCGGCCAACATTTGAAACACCTCTTTGGCCTTTGTATCCTCGGTTTTTTCAGCTGCCGTCTTATACAGCTCCCGCCCTTCGATCTCGCCCTTGATTGCATCTTGCAAAGCTTTTTGCAGATCCATAACTCCCCCTTGATCCCCCCAGTTTCACTGCTCATGAAACTGGGGGCTTGTATATTTATTGTTTGTTAGGAGGATCCATCCTTGTATCATTTTTTTCTAAGTTCCACACTTCTGCCCTTGACCCTCAGCGCCAGGCTCCATGCCCTATGCTCCAAGCCTTAATCCTCAGTCACCTTATAGGCCTTGGACCTGATGAAATCCCAGAAGAACATCAAGTTTAATACCAGCATGACGCACAAAATGATCATCACCGTCCAGCCTGTGAACGGCTTATCAGCAATGGCTCCGGGCTGCACAAAAATGATAAACCACAATATGGCCGCAGTCACGGTTACCCACAGGATCCAGGCCGGGATGACGGCGGTATTGGCAAAGTGGGATTTAAGCTTTTTGGCCACATAAGCCGCCCCGGACATGAGGGCGATGGAGGCAATCAGCTGGTTTGCCGCCCCGAAAGATCCCCAGATGACCAGCCAGTTGCCGCTTCCAGCCAGCCAGATCCCAATGGCTGCCGGAATGATGGAGGCAATCCAGGGATTGGTCAGAACGTTGTAAAAGCCGGTGGCCTTGTCTTTCAAAGGCAGGGCCATCTCGGACAGGCAGTAGCGGGCCAGGCGGTTTGTGGTATCCAGGGTGGTCATGGCGAATGAGGCCACCCACATGCCGGCTACGATCTTCACGATCTTGACCGGCATAAAGCTCAACCAGGTTGCATTAACCATATCCGCATAAGATTGGACAAACAGATTGGCCTTGGACAGGCCGACGGAAGCCGAGGCCTTGGTAAACATGGCCCCCCAGTTGTCGAAATTGAGCTGTTCAGTACTCACCCCGGCATTCTGCAGGGCCGTATAGCCAAAGCCGGCTATGGACACAATGACCACGGTGGATAAAAACCCTTCGGTAAACATGGCCCCGTAGCCGATGAACAGGCCATCGCTTTCCTTGGTCAGCTGTTTGGATGTGGTGCCTGAGGCCACCAGGGAATGGAAACCGGACAGCGAGCCGCAGGCTATGACCAGGGGGATGGCCGGCCAGAACGGAGTTGCCTTGCCTCCCAGGAGTACGGGTGAAAAATTGGAAAAGGCCGGGACTTCAAAGCCCTGAAAGGCGAAAACCGCCCCCAAAAGCCCCAGGGCCAAACCTGCGTACAGCAACCAGGAGTTCAAGTAATCTCTGGGCTGCAAGAGGATATTGACCGGAATAGAGGCGGCAATGATGATGTAGAAAAAGAAGATCCACATCCAGGTTGTGTAGCTCAGCTCTATGCCTTGCAGGGATCCTAGCCAGATAGCTGCAATAAGCATCAAAATGCCCAGGATGGTGGCCACAAAGAAGTTCATCCTGATCCGGTACATCAAAACCCCAAGGATCAGGGCGGCTGCGATTTTTAAAAAGTATGTGGAGGCTATCTCCGGAGTCTTGACGAACATCCCTCCTATAATGGCTGCAAAGGCGGCCACCACCAGGATGAGGAGGAAAAAGACCAACCAGTAGAACCCCCGCCCTGTTTTCTTGCCGATAAGATCCGAAGCAACAAACTGAATGGACCTCCCGTCATATCGGACAGAGGCCATCAGGGCCAGATAGTCGTGCACGGCTCCGATGAATATGTTTCCAAACCAGACCCATAACAGCCCCGGGACCCAACCCCAGCATATGGCCAGTGCAGGACCGATGATAGGTGCGGCTCCGGCGATGGAGGCAAAGTGATGCCCGAACAGGACCTCCCTTCGGGCCGGGATGAAGTCCACCCCGTCATAGATTCTTTTTGAGGGGGCCTCGCTGTCATCCGAGGCTTTGACCACATCTCTTTCCAGTTTTTTGCCGTACACAAAATAGAAAAACAGATAGATGACAAGGCCGATAACAATAATTAAGGCAGTCATAATTCCCTTCCTCCTTTGGAATGCATATACCGGGTTCTGTACTTCTTCACCCCTGCCCTCTTCTTCTCCTCCTTATTTAAGTGTTTTCCTTTCTGACCAGCCCGTACCCTTGAGAACCCGAACTTTTCACCGAGTGCATACTCAATAAACCTACTGCCGCGTCATATATCTATTGTCCGATATCGGCACGAAACCTTTCTTTTTCTGATTCCCCTCCTTGCCGCCTGTCTTTCAGGCGGGAGGGAGGGGCCAGGGAAGGGTTCTTTGTTTGCTACACTTGAGATATGTCACCAGAGGCGGCGCTCGTATGAAACGAGAAGTTAGCTTTTGCCGAACTGGCTTTGCCCCCCGGACCGCCAGGTGCCACCCTGGCCATTCTGGGATCGCCAGGCGCCTGCCTGGCTCTTTCAAGGTTAGCTCATGCCCGAACTGTCGCTGTAGTGCTACCACTCACCAGTTTCTTACTGGATCAACCTGGCACCTTCTTGCTGATAACAAATAACTGATAACCGGCCGCCAGAGGCGGCGCTGACCCCTGGCCAGAGCAAAAACTGCTTTTGCACTCGCATCTTCATACCTCCAAGCTCCCTCGCCATTCCTCCCAGGAAGAAACACCCAGTTCCTCAGTTAAGGCCTGTAGATCATCCACCAGCTTAAAACTCATATCCGGGCGCAAAAAATTGGCCGAACCTACCTCCACCGCCTGGGCCCCGACCAGGATGAATTCCAAGATATCGGCAGCCGAAGTTATCCCTCCCAGGCCGACCACCGGTATATTCACTTCCTGGCATACTTGATAGACTTGATGCAAGGCCACCGGTTTGATGGCCGGACCGGAAAGCCCGCCCTGAATATTGGCCAGCCTTGGCCGCCGGGTGTGTATGTCCACAGCCATACCGCTTAAGGTATTGATAAGCGAAATGGCGTCCGCTCCGGCCTCTTGCACGGCCGAGGCCACAGCCCGGATATCAGTCACATTGGGAGTCAACTTAATAATCACCGACTTGGAGCCGCTGACTCCCTTCACCGCTCGACAAACGGATGCAGCCTGCACAGGGTCCTGGCCAAAAGCCAAACCTCCCTTGGCCACATTGGGGCAGGAGACATTAACCTCCAAAGCGGCGATCCCCTCCTCCCAGGCCAAAAGCTCGGCCAATTCTGCAAACTCCTCCACACTCTGGGCATACAGATTGGCTATGACCCGTGTCTTCCGCCAGGGCAAATGGGGGAGTTTCTCCCGCACAAAGCTCTCGGCACCGATGTTTTGCAGCCCGATGGCATTGAGGAGTCCGCAGGCTGTCTCCACAATCCGGGGGGTGGGGTTCCCTGTCCGCGGACTTAAGGACAGGCCCTTGACCACCAGTCCGCCCAGCTTGGCCAGGTCCCCGTAGGGTGAGAATTCCAGACCGTAGCCGAACGTCCCGGAGGCGGTCAGAATGGGGTTGGACAGCTCCAGCCCAGCCAGCTGACAGCTCAGATCTTTCATGATCATTCCCGTATTAAGTGATATTCGTCATACAATTGAGGACTTCTCTTGTCCACAGATATACCTACAGCCTATGAAAAAAAGATTATGGCCGCTGATCTCGCAGATCTCAGCTGATGAATAATACATACCCTGTGACAGAAAGTTAGCAGGGAGCTTCCTGAGAACGATCTGTCCACCTTCCGCCATGCCTCTGTGCTTTGCCCCATGCTCCATGCCCCAAGCTCCATGCTCCAAGCCCCAAGCCATTTTACCATCCCAGCATCCCAGCATATTCTTTTTTCCTCTTCCTGACCTCTGACATCTGACGTCTGGTTATGCATCCCAGCATCCCAGCATCCCGGCATTTTTTGCTCAGGACAAAACCAGATCTTCCACCCAAAACACGGGACCATCCACACAGGCCTGTTTGAGAGTCCCGGCTTTGGTTTTGACAGTACACCCCAGACAAGCTCCGACCCCGCAGACCATGGTCGTCTCCATGGACAGTTGGCACTTGGCTTTGTTTTGCAGAGCCAGCTTTTGGACCAGGCCTAAAAAGGGATCCGGCCCGCAGGCCAGGATCGCCCCGTCCCGGGAATAGCCTTCGATTTTTACCTGCAATGCTTTGTTCAGCTTTTTCAGATCATTGGCTGACCGGTCCTGGAGATTCCATACCAATATGGTCTCGGCGACCTCCTGATAGGGATAGTTCTTGAGTTCATGCCGATGCCCAAAGAGCAGCTCCAAATTTCCTGGCTTGGGATGGCTGCGAATGAGGCCGACAAAGGGAATTATTCCCATACCACCGGCCAGGAGTAGGGTGGGGATTTCAAAGTCATAGGTAAACCCCCGGCCCAGAGGCCCCCATACCGTGACCTGGTCCTTGGCTTTTAAGGCGGTCATTTGCCGGGTGGCCTTGCCCACCACCTGATAATGGATATGCAGCCCTTCCTCATCCAGGTCGGCGATGGAAAAGGGTCTGGCGCTCAAGGGATCCAGAGTCCAGGTCTGGGGCCGAAGCATGACGAACTGCCCTGGCATCCACTGCCATTCTGGGGGTTCCAGAACCAAGTGGTGGAAGAGCTTCTGATCCGGGGAAGAGGTCCTGATAACGGACAGGGTCTGACAGGACGGCTGTTGGGGCGATTTCATTTTGTATTTCCCTCCAAAAACTGTCTGGCCATGGTCCGGCCCTGGTCTCCGCCTCCGGCCATACGGGAGATCTCCTGTTCGATCTCCTCTCCCCGGAGCCTGGTGCAGTAGGTAAAAGTCTGATCAGCTTGCACTTCCTTGTATACCTTGAAATGGCTTTCGGCCAGGGAAGCCAGCTGAGGCCAGTGGGAAATGAGAATGACTTGATGGTGGCGGGCCAATTCTTTGATCCTCTGTCCGACTTGGCCCAGAATCATGCCCCCTATGCCGGCATCGACCTCATCGAAGAGCAGAGTGGGGAACTCATTGCCGGCCGTTAAGCCGACCAGGGCCAACAGAAACCTGGACAACTCTCCACCGGAGGCGATCTGATCCAGGGGCTGAGGCGGCTGGCCGGGATTGGGGATCCACAACAGCCGGCCTTGCAACTCTTTGATTCCAGGCGCTATTTCCACCCCAGAAAAATCAAACTCCACGTGCACGTCCGAGGCAAAACCCAGTTGCTGCAACTCATTTTGCAGCCTGGAGCAAAGGGTTATGGATTCTTCTTTCCGGGCCGTATTGACATCTTCTATGATGGTGGCCAGCCGGGTATGGACTTCTTCCTGCTCTTTTCTGATTTGCCCCAGCTCCAAGTGACAGGTGTCCAGGAAGGACAGATTGGCCTCGATCTCTTCATCCAGGGCCAAAAGCTGATCCAGGCTCCTGTTCATTCGGCGCTGTAACTGGCTGAGCTGCCACAGGCGGGATTCTATTTTCTCCAGCTCCTGTTCGCTTTCCTGGACCAGGGGAGCCTTTTTCAGGCTGGAGCCGAAATCCATCAGGATCTGGCGTACGTCCTCCAGCTGTTCACCAAAGGGAGCATACTCCGCATCCAGAGATGAAAGAGAACGTACTTCCCTCTGTAACTCGTGAACCCTGTCTACCAGCGCTCCCTGCTCCCCGTACAATATTTCCAGGCAGCGCTGCACAGCCGTCTGGGCCTGGGCCTGATCCTTGAGCTCCTGCTTGCGGTTTTCCAGTTCTTCCATCTCGCCGGCCTGGGGGCCCACTTTGCGGATTTCTTTTTGCTGGTACTCCAGAAACTCCCGCTTGCTGTCCAGTTCTTGCGTCTTGGCCCGAAGCTCAGCTTCCCGTTTATTCAACTCTTTGAGTTTGGCCAGGAAGTCCTCCCTCTGTTTGCGCAAATCTTCACTAATATGGCTGTCCAGAAGCTGTTGGTGGTAGGAGGGCCGCAGCAGGCGCTGCTGGGCATGTTGGCTGGTATGGATGATCAGGCGGGGGCGCAACTGGCGCACTTTATCCTGGGAACTCAAGCGGTCGTTCAGATAAACTCGACTGCGGCCGGTCTCAGCCGACAATTCCCGGCGCAGAATGGTCTCTCCTTCAGGGAGAAAAAAGACCGCTTCCACCAGGGCCTTGTCCTGTCCGGAACGGATCATGCTCGAACCGAGCTTGTCCCCAAGGATGAACTCCAGGGCTCGGAGAATAAAGGACTTTCCCGCCCCGCTCTCACCGGTGAGCACATTCAGGCCCGGGGCGAACTCCAGTTCCAGGTCATCAATCAAAGCCAGGTTTTGTATCCGCAAGTATTCCAGCATACTCAAGTCCATTCCTTCTTCTTGTCCAGCAACCTAACAGTTTTCGAAACATTGTTCCAGAGGATAAGGGGCTATTTTGTGAATTTTGGTACAAACAAATTTTTGGCCCTGGGCGGCTTAAGCCGCCCAGGGCCAAAAATTTGTTATTGACAACAAAAAGGAGATATGTTTTATTTATTTCTTCACACGGGGCTGTAGCTCAGTTGGGAGAGCGCCTGAATGGCATTCAGGAGGTCAGGAGTTCAATTCTCCTCAGCTCCACCAAAGAAAATCAAGGGGTTAGGTCAACAAGACCTAACCCCTTTTTTTGTGTCTTCTAGAAAATAGGGCTGAGGGTATCACGTGCCAGGACCATCAACCCTGGTCTTTCTTTTTCGTAAAAACTTTAAACATTAAGATTTATAACTGTCTGCAATGAAAAGAAAAAGAAAGAAGAAACAAGCGAGATCAAGCATCACAGCCAGAAACTATCCAAGGCGGGACTCCATGACCTGGACGAGATTCATTTGATTTCTTCCTATTAGGCCAAACTCCCCATAGATGCTCAGGTTTGATTCTGACTCAGGGCCCATTTCCAGGCAGGGACAATATGGATAGATCCCGAGTTGGTTTCCAGACTTTTTTCAGTATTGAAAGTCACTATGCTGGCTTCAGCCGCACCGCATTCCTCCATGGCCTCGGATAAGGCACTTATTTCCCGCTCGGCGGTCTTTTTGTCCTGCATTGATGCTGCTGACTGGATCAAGCTGATCTTCCCGGAAGGATTGGTGGCGTGAAAATCCACCTCTCGTCCGCTTTCCGTGCGATAATATTCAATCTGCCCGGTTCTGCGGCGAAGCTCCGTGAACACAAAGTTCTCCAGGAGATGGCCCCAGTCAGGGGAGGTGTTCCTGGAACAGGCGCGGACCAGTCCGGTGTCTACCGTGTAGACCTTCCTGGGGTTGACCATCCTGGAGCGCTCTGAATTTGTATGAAGAGAGACCGGGAAAAAAAGATAGACATCCGCAAGATATTCAAAGAATTGGTGCAGGGTGTTTTTTCCGCATGGAATACCTTGGGATTTGAGATCATTGAAAAATTTCTGTACGCTGAACAAACAGGCAGGGCTGTTCAGCAAGTGTCGTATCATATACCGCAGGGCCGTGACATTGGTAACTCCGTGGCGCTCAATCAGATCCCGCAGAACCACCACGTCCAGGTATTCCTGCAGCACCCTGATGCGATGATAGTGCGTAAGACCCTGAACTTCCGGAAAACCACCCACATCGAGATAGGCCGAAAGCCGGTTTTCCAGAACAGCCCGGCGTTTTGAGCCCGGATGCCTGTCCAGCCTGCTGTCAAAGCCTGCATGTTCCAGGAATTCCGCAAAGCTGAAAGGAAAGATCTCGGTGCTCAGGGATCTGCCCCGTAAGCTGGTGGCGATCTCGGTGCTCAAAAGTCTGGAAGAAGATCCGGTCAAGCATATATGAGCATTTTCAAAGTCCAGCAGCCGCCGGACAAAGCGCTCCCAGCCCTGGACATTCTGGATTTCATCAAAGAAATATACACACTGTCTGTCCTTTAAATGCGGATACCGGCGATAGAAAGTATCCGGTATCTGCTGCAGGTCAGAGGCGGTTATGGGCATGAGGCGTTCATCTTCGAAATTAAGGTAGAGCAGGGCCTTTGCTGGAAATCCCTCCTGGAGCAGTTCGCGCATGACCTGGTAAAGAAACCATGTTTTGCCCGATCTGCGCATTCCGATGACGGTGTCCACCTTGCCCGGGAGCCAGGGTAGCCTTGCCTGCCGCCGGGTCATGACCGGCAGCTCCCGTTCATGAAAATCGGCGATCAGTTGGTCAATTATAGTTTGCATCAGGAGAATTTATCTTTTATGCGAAGACATGTAAACAAAAATTTGTCTCCAAAAAAAAGATAAATGTACCCAGTGTTCATCTGTGGACCAGAGTCTTAAGAGATTCTTGTCCACCGCGGTTGAATGGAAGAGATTATCAGAACAGGCAGATTACCCCAATTAAATACGCTACGTTGTCCTTTGGAACTTAACGCCAGCAAGGAAAAGTGTCAGCCTGCGGCTAGCATCAAAGAATACGGCTGGTTACCCCGCCGGAGGCTGAAAAAACTTTCCGAAAAGGCCTATGATCAGCGGGATGGAGACCAGAGATACCAGGAAACTGGCCAGCATGAACTGGTTGACAATTTGCCTGTTGCCTCCTGCTCTTTCAGTCAGGATTGGCACCGCTGTAACAGGGGGCACTGCAGACTGCAGAATAATCAAAAGGGCTATATTATATTCAGGGCGTATAATGACCAGAACTGCAAGAGCAGCTAAAGGAAACAGAAAGTTTTTGGCAAGCACAAACTTTCCTACTTCTACAGGATACCGTGTTCCCTTTTCTTTATAATCTATATACAGATTGCCTCCAAGAATTATCAACAATAATGGTAAAGCCATTCCGCCAACCATGCTGAGCCCAGAAATGACAAACCCGGGGATGAATGGCTTAGCCCCTATGAATCGAATAATGGTCGCTGCAAGTGTGGCCAAGAGGACTTTGTTAATGATTTTGCTCCAATCCAGGGCGGCTGATTTTCCGAAAAAGATATGTGCCGTTCCAAAGAGCAAGGATGGAAAAAACATGATGAAGAAAAAGAGATCCACAATATATGGAGAATCCTGGCCAAATAAGCCAGTCAGGATGGCCAGGGGAAAAAACAGGGCATTTTGAAAAAACAAGCTCATCGCAAACTCTCTGCGATTTTCAGCTTGAGAAAAAAAAGAGCAAAAAGCAGTGAGGCCAGCCAGGAAAATGGTGAACCCCAACCACCAGATAGGAAGCAGCCACCACCCCTGGAACTCAGATGGTCTGAAGTTTTGCAAAATGTTAACAAAAATCAGGCTGGGCAAAGCAATGTCCAGGGCCAGGATGGACAGGACCCCCAAAGCATCCTTGGGAAGGATACGTCTGCCGCTGATCCATAAGCCCATGGCCCCGATCCCCAGGAGCAGGGCCACTGATTCAAACGTGGAGATCAAGACCTGAATATTCAAGAGGATTCCTTGTCTTATAATATTTTCCCTAAACTGTCCTTTCCCCAGTGCTACCTACTTTTGGGGGAATGCACAACGTAATAGTGACCTTCATGACATCTCAGCTCATCTCAATCACTTATATGTTACCTTTACATTCCGGACTCAAAGCAAATATGATAGGAGTCAGGAAATGGGTATGCTCTTGTAGTCAAAAGGTGGGCTGTTGGTACCAGTTCGACCCTCAACCTGTGGTTGCTTTTCTGGATATCATGCCCCCCTTTCAAGATAAGTACTTGCACTCCAACAAGGGTTTCGTATGGCCGAAAATATCAATGACTCCGGACAGTGGATAGTAAATCTGATTCGGGAGTTCATCGCCACCTCCCCGGATAATACCATGAGTGACGGAACCGGACAGCCGGCCTGGGAGGAGGCCCTCATCGGGTTTGCCTCTGGCTCGGACCCTATCTGGCAGGAATACAAAGAGTATGTGGGCCCGTTTCACTGGACTCCCTGGGAAATCTATTCCCAGAACTATCCCCAAGTTCCGGCCCGGGCCCAGGACCTGACCGTGATCTCCTGGGTCTTGCCCCAAAGAAAGGCGGTGCGGAAATCCAACCGTGTAGACAAGACATACCCCTCCCAGGAATGGGCCCGGATTCGGGTGTATGGGGAAGAATGTAACGCGGCCCTGCGCCGCCATCTGGTCCAGTCTTTGTCCCAAGCTGGCCACGCCGCGGTCGCTCCCATGCTGGTTTCCAATTGGACCGTGGTCAAATCAGCCCGGTTTTCCTATGCCTCATCCTGGTCCGAGCGGCACGTGGCTCATGCCTGCGGCCTGGGAACCTTCGGCCTGTGTGACGGACTGATCACCGCCAAGGGCAAAGCCATGCGGGTGGGATCGGTAGTGGCCCAGATTCCCATCAAGCCAACTCCCAGGCCCTATGCCCACCACCGGGCCTATTGCCTGTTCTTCGCCCAGGGGGCGTGCGGCAAATGCATCGAGCGTTGTCCGGCCGGAGCCATCACCGAAGCCGGACACGACAAGAAGATATGTCGGCAGCATCTGGCCCGGACCAGGGAGTACGTGCAGGACACCTATCACTTTAGCGGGTATGGATGCGGGTTGTGCCAGGTGGGCGTACCCTGTGAGGCGGGCATTCCGGTCAAAGCCGCCCGCGAGGCCCTGGAAAAGGGCGAGTTGCCTCCTCCCCCGCCGCCTCTGGCTTGACAGCCTTAGTTCATTGGACTAGGATTTTTAGCATACCTAAATTATGAGGAAGGACGTCATGAAGGTTGTCAACACGCATGAAGCCAAAACTCAGCTCTCATCACTCTTGGCTGAGCTTGAGAAAAACGGAGAACTGGTGCGGATCTGCCGTCACGGTCGGCCGATTGCCGACCTTATACCCTGCAAGGTCCGGGACCGCCTGGAGCCTCATCCGGTGATGGGCAAAGTGATTTTGCATTATGATCCGACAGAGCCGGTATCGGATGAGGAATGGCCGGAGCATGAATTTTGATTCTTGATACATGCGCACTTTTATGGCTGGTCCAAGGCGGCGGACCTTTGTCTTCCGAAACAGCCCAACGTATATACACCGCACCGGTGGTGTACGTCTGTGCTATTACTGGATTCGAGGTGGGCATTAAGTGGCAAAAGGGTAAGCTTGAGCTTCCTGCTGCCCCCAAAGACTGGTTCGATGCTGTTCTTGAACATCATGATCTTCATGCCCTGCCTCTGAGTATTGCTATTTGCCTTCGCTCCACCGCACTGCCCAGAATCCACAGCGATCCCTGTGACCGGATGATCATTGCCAGCGCCCTTGTTCTCAATCTTCCTATAGTTACCCATGATCCAATCTTTGACCACTATGGTGTTCATGTCTTGAAATAATCTCACGCACTGCACAAACCAGGAGGCAATATGCGGGATGCAAAGGTGTGCATTGTCGGGCCCGGAGCCATGGGCTCGTTTTACTACTGGAAGTTTCATCAAGCCGGCTTTGAACAAACCGCCCTTCTGGCCGGAGGGGAACGAGCCCGGCGCTTGCAAAAAAATGGGATCCGGGTCAATGGACAAACCGTTCCGGCCCGGGTGGTCACTCCAGAAGACACCGATTATGCAGCAGATCTCATTGTAGTGGCTGTCAAATACCATCACCTGGGTCAGGTGGGGGCGGACATGCAGAACCTGGTGGCTGACAATACCCTCATTGTCTCGGTTATGAATGGCATCGACTCTGAAGAGATTCTGGCCCGGACATACGGCTGGGACAAGGTGCTGTACGCCATAGCCCTGGGCATCGATGCCCAGCGGGAGCCGGACCAGGTCCGGGTGACCAACCAGGGAACTGTATATTTCGGAGAAAAAACCAATAAGGAGACAAGCTCAAGGGTTCAACGGGTGGCAGACCTCTTCCAGGCTGCGAACATCGCCTACCAGATCCCGGAAGACATGATCCGGGTCATGTGGTGGAAGTATATGATCAATGTGGGGGTCAATCAGGTCTCAGCCGTTCTGCGGGCCCCGTTTGGCACATTCCAGAAATCTCCGGAGGCCAGAAACCTGATGCAGGAGGCCATGCAGGAGGTGATCGAAGTGGCTAAGGCCAAGGGCATTCAACTAGGCCCGGAGGACATTCAGTCCTGGCTTCAGGTCATGGATACCCTGGACCCGGAAGGCAAGACCTCCATGTGCCAGGACGTATTGGCCGGGCGGAAAACGGAAGTGGAAATGTTCGCCGGGACCTTGTTGACTATGGCCCGGGACCTGGAGGTGCCTACACCGCTCCTCAATCACTATTTATTCCAGCTCCTGCGGGCCATAGAGCAAGATATGGGATCTGATGCCTCAAGGTAATTGTCCAACAACAACTGTAAATAGTCGTTTAAGGGACTTATACACTCACATCTTAGTGCTCAACGCATCAGTTGGGCAGGCTGGATACGACATCAGCAAAGGGCTGGCCTATTTCTTCTCTCATTACCGGCCACACCTCCTGCCGGACCTTGTCCCGGAATGTCTTCAGCTCGGCATCGGAAAATGTGATCAGAGTGGTTCCCTGCTCCGAAAGGCGCCGGATATTTTCTTCCTCTTCCTTTTCAGCCACGGCAAAGCGACGCTTCTCCATATCCAAGACAGCTCTTTGAATAACTCCTTGATGCTCTGCTGATAAGTCATTCCATACATCACGGTTTATATACACAAACCAATGCTCAAAGTGATCTTTGAGGTGCAGATAATACTTGGCAACATCTTTACTTAGTCCCAGGTACCCTTCGGCCCCCCCACCGATCATCCCTTCAACCAGCCCGGTTATCAGTCCGTCTCTGGCAAACATCCAGGTGATAGGGTACGGAGTATAGCCCATGGCCTCGGCCGTGAGGCTGAAGCAGCGAATCGGAGGGACCCGGATGATCATTTCTTTGGAAATATCCGGTTCTGCAGGGCTTGGAGGCTTCTTGGCCGAAACCAGGCCTCCGAAGTAGACAGGCCAGCTTCCCAGAATCTGAATGTTTTGCTGGAGAAGGATCTTCTCCATCTCCTGCATCAAGACACTGTCATGAGCATACACTTTCCGGGCCTGGTCCCAGGTGGTCACTAAGTACGGAGTGAAGGCAAGGGCATTTTTTTTACTCATCATGGTCCCAAAGGGGGCTATGTACATTTCCACCTCGCCAAAAGCACATTTTTCCTGCACAACTGTATAATCCCCAAGCTTATTGGCCGGATAGACGGTAAAAGTGATTTCCCCGCCGGTCTCATTGCTGATTCGCTGCACGAGTTGTCGTATATCCTGGTCAACCGCCGATCCTTGAGAGCGGACATGACCGATTTTCCAAGGTTTATCCTCTGCCGCATGGCTCCAGGACCCCCAACCTATAGCCACTGCCATGAACAGGAGTACGACCGCATATGCTTTTTTCATGACCCACACCCTTCGTCCTGAGATCGAAAACTTGCAGGAAGCAAAAACACTTTTCTCAACTCAACAAAGGTTGCTTCGCTTCCCTCATAATACCCGCTGACAATCTCTTAGCCCAGACACCTGAAAATAGCTGTGCTCCCCGGCAGAAACACGACTGCCGGGGAACAAAGCTTAAGGCCTACTTTATAACCTGATCCAGGACCTTCTGTCCCCACTCTTTGCCCACATCTTCCAGGATTTTCGGCCATACTTCTTCCTGAGCTATCTGGGCATAGGAGGCGATCTGTTCAGGGGACAACTCAACGATTTCTGCCCCGTAATCAGCCAGCTTCTTTTCATTTGCAGCCTGATCGGCTTGAGCGTTTTCCCAGCGGCGCTGCTCAAAGCGTTGGGCCACTTGGTCCAGCTTCTCCTGCATCCCTGAGTCCAGGTCATTGTACATCATATCGTTGATGATCAGGTACCAGACCTCGAAATGGGTGTTGGCTGGAATATAGTATTTGGTGACATCCCGGAAAGAGGCATAGTAACCTTCCGCCCCTGAACCGATGACCCCGTCCACCACTCCGGTCTGGACAGATGTGAAAGCGTCGGAGAAGGGGATCGGGGTGCCCATGTACCCAATGCTGTCTGCCAGGAGCTTGAAGCTTTTCATGGGCGGGACCCTGACCTTTATACCTTTCTTGGTGTCCGGATCACCCGGGGCCACTGGCTCGGTATTCAAAGAGATGCCTCCGAAATAGACCGGCCAGGCAGCCAAGACATGAATGCCTTGTCTGGCATACAGCTCACTGATGGTTTTACGCAAAGGTGCCCCGCTGGAATAATTTTTCTGGGCCTGTTCCCAGTCCTGGACCATATACGGGAAGTACACAAGCTGGAAACGCTTGTCGGCCTTGGAGGTGGGCGGCTGGCAGGCCATATCCACCGCCCCCATGCCAACCCGCTCCTGGACCACTGTATAATCTCCCAAAGAGCTGGCTGCGTAAATTTTCATGGTTATTTCGCCGTTGGTCGCTTGCTCCACCTGATCGGCAAACCATTTCAGGTCCTTGTCGATGGCCGTATCCTGGGGCCGGACATGGGAGATTTTCCAGGGCCGGGCCTGAGCGTTTGCGGCCAGCAAAACGGCCAGAACAAAAATAAAGAGTAAGGCTGCTGCGTTTCTGACTTTCATACAGGATCTCCTTTGATTACGGTTTGTTGCCATATTGAAAATTCCGAACGTAATAGGTAGAACCACCTCCTTTGTTGAATATTTAATACCCCAATAAGGTTGGAAGAAACAGGGACAGATCAGGCCAAAAGGAGGTCAGAAAGACAACCGGAACATAGCCGAAGAGAATAAGGGTCATGGCCGGCTTGATGACCTCGGAAAACTCCACCCCGCCGATGCGCATGCCCAGGTAGAGTATGCTGGCATATGGAGGGGTGACCCCGCCCATGGCCGTGTTCACGCCCATGATGGCCGCAAACTGGATCGCATCCACCCCGATGGCGTTCATCAGGGGAAGAAGCAACGGGGCAATCAGAATAATGGACGTGATGTCGTTGACGATCATGCCCACGAAGAACAGTAGGAAGTTGATCAGGATCAGGAGCAATACCTTGTTTTGGGTTACACTGAAAATTCCGTCCACCAGAGCTTGGGGAATGTTCTCCATGACAAATATCTGGCTGAGCATGAGGCTGAAAAATATCATGATCATGATGGCCCCCACCGCGGTGGCCGAGGTCTTGGAGGCCCGGAGAAAAGTTCTGAAGGTCAGCCCTCTGTAGACCAGAAACCCGACCGGCAGGGCATAAATAACCGCCACCGCGGCAGCTTCGGTCACTGTCATCACCCCCCCGTAGATACCGCCCAGGATAATAACTGGCATGACAATGGCTGGAAGGGCTTTGGCTGTCCGGGTAGCACCCTCCCGAAAAGCATCTTTCATGGTCCTTGGCGGTTCCATGACCAGGGGATAATGACGGGTCAAGTAGATATTGACCAGAGCGAAGAGGAAGGTGATGAGCAGGCCGGGACACAAGGTGGCCAGGAAACAGGCCAGGATGGAGGTATCAGTTACCCACCCGTAGATGATCATGGTCACACTGGGGGGAATGAGCAGGCCGAGGATGGATGAGTTGGCTACCAAAGCTGTGGCGTATCCGCGGGGATATCCTCTCTCAGCCATTTCCGGAATGAGCAGTGGGCCGGCTGCGGCCACCCCGGTGAGTCCACTGCCGGAAATAGCCCCGATAATGGCACAGGAGACTGAGGCCACAATGCCCAGCCCGCCGCGAATCCGCCCCACGAAAATATTTACGAAACGCAACAGGCTGGCCGCGATTCCACTTTCACTCATGATGGTCCCGGCAAAGACGAACAAAGGAATACACAGTAGAACCGGGTTGGAGAGCTGTCCAAAACCCCAGAGAAAGGTGCCCCGCATGGTCGCTCCACCCAGCAGGCACATGGCCATAAGCCCGCCGCCAAAACAGTAAGGCAAGGGCACTCCAAAGCTGAGCAAGACAACTAAAACCCCAAGGGCGATAAATGCGACAGTGAGTATGTCCATAATTATAACCTCATGTTTCTGATGAACCAGCCAGTTTCTTGCTATTCTTTATTAAGTAATAAGCTGTATAGATGGTCATCAGCAACAACCCTATAAAGACCGAAGCCTCGGCATAAAAAGTTGGAATATAGAGGGTTGGACTTTCCTTCCAAATACGAAAGGCATATTTGAAGTATCCCCAGGCCCAATAGGTCAGCCAGGCAGAGACCACCAGAGACATCACGTCGGCTATGACCCGAACAATCATTTTGGACCGATTGGTCTTTAAAAAGACATCCAGGACATTGGCCTTGATCTGGGTGTCTTCCCGGGAGGCATTCACACTGCCCAGGAAATAGAGCCATACAGTGGGATAAACCAGGATCTCCTCCAGACCCATGACCGGTATTTGAAAGACATAGCGCATGATCACTTGGTACAGTGAGATCACGGCAACGGTCGTGATGAGCAAGGTCAGAACATATCGAAATAAACGTTCCACGCTGATCACCTCGGCTTCTTTATTGAGTTGGAACTGCAAAAAGTCGCTTTAGGTTCATCTGCTATAAGACTTTGAATCATAAATCTTTATTCTTACAGACCCCTGACCACCGTTTCCCTACACCCGATTCCTAACTCCCGACCCCTGATCTTGGATCTCTGGCGATTTATGAGGTAGCAAGCTCTTTGGAACCGGTCTCGGCAAAATGCAGGATTTCTTTCGGCCCCATGTCGGCCAGGCCCAAGTTCTCCAGGGTTCGTCCGGATGAGGTGAAGTCTTCGTTCAATAGAAGCTCACCCAATCTGATGATGGTTTCCATCCGCTCAACCCCAAGGTTGAGGGCATGGCCCAAAGAGGCCAGGGGCACGAGCCCCATGGGAATATCCTCCAGAACATACCGGGTGCGTAAGGTGCTTTGCCCCTTCACCCCGGCATAGGCCTTATTGTTCCTGACAGCTTCAGTGATCGTTTTCCCTGGGGCGTCATATACGATCTTGAACCAGGGCAGGAGTGGCGTTAACTCAAGCCCCAAACCCTGACCTATGGACAGGCGCTCCTGGTCCAGGCCTTGAACATAGGACCCGATGGAAGGGGTGATGCCATCGTAGTAATACAGCCATTCCCGGCCGGATTCGATAAGGGAGGTGTTCAACAGGCTGGGGGCAGGGTGGAGCATGGAGTTGGGGTTTTCCAGGCTGGTATGCAGAACGTTTTTTCCTTCATACATTTGGGGGAAAGCCGTATTGAGTATTTCCACCACATAGCTGCTCTCCCTGGCCGGGAGGGCAGCTACCATGAGCTGGTTCTTGATGCCCAGAATTGAAGCCTGACCGGGCTGGGGGCATCTGCAGGCATAGATCAGGGAGTTGGCCTCGGCCAAAACGACTTCTGCCGGACAGCCTTGATCATCCAATACCTTGCGGAACTCCAGAGCACCGCAGGTGGCCCCGGGATGGATAAAGACGATCTGCCCGTCTTTGAGATACGGGGCGCAGGATTTGGCAATATCCGCATGAGCCAGAGCCGGAGCCACGACCACAATCAGGTCGGCTCCGTCAAGGGCCTCCTCCAGCTGGGTGGTGGCAAACTCCAATTGGCCGAAACCCTCCACAACACCATTGACCATGATGCCGCCCTGCTTTTGGATAGTGTCGATGGTTTCCGAGATAATGTCGTACAGCCTGACTTTATATCCCATGATCCCTAAATGCCCGGATAAGGATTGCCCACCGTTGCCTCCTCCGATAACGGTCCAGGTCATGTCTTTGCCGTCTTTGTGTGAGAGGGCCATAGCTGTTCTCCAACTTTGAAATAGAGATTGATACGGGACAGATCTCAACCACTGTCCCAATATCAATGCAAGCAAAGGACCACTTTCTGGGGAGAACAGAGCAAAGACAGGAAAGAATGGAGTAAGATATTGATTTTTTAATGTTACAACGACTCGTTGCGGATAAGGCGGAATGGAGCTTTGCAGCTCAAGACAGGATAAAACGTTTGAAAATCATACAGCAGGGATGCGATCGCCCTCATATCCATGCGACCATAGGGAAAATAGGTCCAGCTGTCCGTGATGAAAACATGTTCGATTTTCGAACAAACTATGGCAGGTTCAATTGGTAGCGTTCAATTTTCTTATACAGGGTTGATCGGGCTATACCAAGCTTTTTGGAGGCCTGAGCCAGGTTGCCTTCCATCTCCTGGATCACATCCATGATCGCCTGCTTTTCCAGTTCTTCCAGGTAGGATCCATTCCCTTGATAAGGGGGTGGAGAACTTTTGAGGACCGGCAGGGATTCATCCAGCACCTCTGGACCGATTGTCTGGCCGTCGGTAATGTTCACCGTCCGCTCAATGACATTTTCCATCTCCCGCACATTTCCCGGCCAGAAATACTCCAGCATTCTCTTTCTGGCTTCAGGGCTGAAGGAAAGGGAGGAATGCGAGTTTCTCAGAGACCGGTTCAATATATGCTCGGCCAGCAAAAGGACATCTTCCTGTCTCTCCCGGAGCGGCGGGATATGAATGGGAAAAACGTGCAGGCGGTAAAAGAGATCCTCCCGAAAATTGCCTTGTCTGACCTGATGCTTGAGGTCGGCATTGGTCGCTGCGATAATGCGGACGTTGACTCTAATGGGAAAGTCCTCGCCGATTCGGCATACCTCCCCTGTCTGCAAGACCCTGAGAAGCTTGACCTGCATGTCCGATGGCATGTCGGCGATCTCGTCCAGGAAAAGGGTGCCCTGATCCACGAGTTCGAACTTGCCCGGACGCCCGCCTTTTTTGGCCCCGGTAAAGGCCCCCTCGGCATACCCAAAGAGCTCGCTTTCCAAGAGCTCTTTGGGTATGGCCCCGCAGTTGAGAGCCAGAAAGGGGTAATCCCGCCGATTGCTGGCATTGTGAATGGCCTGGGCAAAGAGCTCCTTTCCGGTTCCTGTTTCCCCAAGCAGAAGGACAGTGGATTTACGTTCTGCAGCCGAGGCAGCCAGCTTTTTGGTTTCGCTGATAGCCGGGCTGATGCCGATGATATCCTGAAAGGTGAACTTTGCCTGCGTTCCGGCCATAGCGTGCACAATCTTATGGATGCGGGCTATTTCGTGGAAGACCATGATGTAGCCGTGCATCTTCTCCAAAGGATCTAAAATCGGTTTGATAGTGCACAGTATATTGTATTTCTCCATGGGGCCCTGAATGAACATCTCCCGGTCGATAATCTCTTCCCCGGTATGCATGAGCTTTTGCAGCTTGACCTGATTGCCCAGCAAATCACTCAGCTTGGTCCCTTCCAGGGGATCAACCCAGTTGAAGATGCGCCGCCCGTAGTTGTTCACTTCTCGAATCAGACCTGTTCGGTCAATGGTCATCACCCCGCTGTCGATAGCGTTGATGATCGTGTGCATATAATGGTTTCGAATCCTAAGCTCCGTCGAAGCCCGCTGAACCTTCATTTCCTTTTCTATAGCCCTGCTGACCGTGATGACCATGCCCAGGGTATGGGGATGAACCTTTTGCACCGGCCCGGACATGGCGATCACTCCCAGAAAATGCTCCTCCGGATCAAAGACCGGAGTGGCCGAGCAGGTAAACCCATGCCCGCGCAGGCAGTAGTGCTCATCGTCGTGAATTTGAGCCGGTATCAGCCGGGCAATGCACAGGCTGATCACACTGGTGCCTACATCTTGTTCAGTCCACCGATAGCCGGGAGCGCAGTTGCCTTTGGCCATTCTTTCCAGGAGGGGCTGATCCCCGATCATGTGCAGTATATATCCATCCTGATCGGCCAGGGTGACCACGAAACCGGCCCCGGCCACACAGTGATAGAGCTCTTCAATGTGCTTGGTGGCAATATTCAGGAACTCGTGATTTCGCTCCAGGCGAAGCTTGAGTTCCTTGGGTTTGAGCTTTTGCTGCCTGAGATTGAGGTCTTGATTGGGGTCAACCTTGAGCTGCTTGCACCTCAGGTGCGAAGCCTCAATCTCTTCCTGCAGGATTTCCGGATCGGGGATTGTGTACCGGGGCATAAGGCTTCCTGACGTCACTGCAATACTGCGATTCACATTCAGCTGCAACAAAAGCTTAGACCACAACGCGTTGTTTTTACTGTCTGTCTTGTCTGTGAAAGCGTACATCAGGTTGGAATTGTTCAGGTTGAACAGCTTCAACTGGGTCTGGCTGAGCTGGTGAATCTCTTCCATGATTCCTTCCTGCTTGGATTGCAATCTATTTATACTCAGCAAATGATTGGATTGCAATCCAAGATCAATGCCAGGGAAACAAGGGCAAAGGGCGACCGGCGGTCGTCCCTCAGGCAACAGAAAAGCAATACGTCAGCATCTTATGACCCTATTTCGCTGCTGTATTACTCCTCCCAGCCAAAGGTCTTTTCCACTGCCATCTGCCACTTGGCATACTTGGTCCGCCTCAGCTCGGGTTCCATGTTCGGGATCCAGCGTTTGTCCTCAATCCAGTTATTGCGCAGCTCTTCCCGGCCGGACCAAAATCCGGAGGCAATTCCGGCGGCATACGCCGCCCCCAGACAGGTGGTCTCGGCCACCTGGGGTCGGATGACCGGAACGTCGAGAATATCGGCCTGGAACTGCATGAGCAGCTCGTTGGCCACCATCCCCCCGTCCACTTTGAGCTTGGTCAGATCCACACCAGAGTCCAGGTTCATGGCCTGGACAATGTCTTTGGTCTGAAAAGCCGTAGCCTCCAGCACCGCCCTGGCCAGGTGATGTTTGGTTGCGTACCGGGTCAATCCGGCGATGATTCCCCGGGCGTCCGGACGCCAATAGGGGGCCAGAAGACCGGAAAAAGCCGGGACCACGTACACTCCTCCTGTATCCTGGACCTGGGATGCCAGATCCTCGATTTCATGGGCCGCATTGATCAGCCCTAAATTGTCTCGCAGCCACTGCACCAATGCTCCGGCAATGGCGATGGCCCCTTCCAGGCAGTACGAGGGTTTGCGGCCGCTGAACTGATAGGCCAGGGTGGTCAGCAGGCCATGCTGGGAGGGGATAGGTTCGTGGCCGGTGTGCATGAGCAAAAAACATCCGGTCCCATAGGTGTTTTTGGCTTCCCCGGGCGCAAAGCAGGTCTGGCCCACTAGAGCGGCTTGCTGGTCTCCCACCGCCCCGCAGACTGGGATGCGGGCCCTGAAAGGACCGCTTTCCGAGGTCGGCCCCCATGAGGCGCTGTCACTGGAGGGAACTATCCTGGGAAGTCCGGCAGGTGGGAGGTCCAAAATTTTGAGGATTTCTTCATCCCATTGTAAGGTCTGCAGGTCCATGAGCATGGTTCGGCTGGCATTGGTCACATCCGTGACATGAGCCCCGCCCTGAGGACCTCCGGTCAGCCACCAGATGATCCAGGTCTCCATGGTCCCGTATAAGGCATCGCCTTTCGCTGCCGCCTGCCTGGCTTCGGGCACGGTGTCCAGAATCCATTTGATCTTGGGTCCGGAAAAATAGGTGGAAACAGGCAGGCCGGTAATCTCCCTGAAGCGGTCCTGCCCGCCGTCGTCTATGAGCCGCCGGCAGATTTCGTGGGTCCGGGCGCACTGCCAGACTATGGCGTTGAAAAACGGACGGCCGGTACTCCGGTCCCAAACAACGGTCGTTTCCCGTTGATTGGTGATGCCCACAGCAGCCAGGTGCGATCCTTTGATTCCGGCCTTGGCCAGGGCCCCCTGGATGACTTCCTGGGTGTTTTGCCAGATCTCCATGGGATCGTGCTCCACCCATCCGGGACGGGGAAAAATTTGGCGGTGCTCTTTTTGATCCAGTCCCCTGATCCGACCCTCGTGGTCGAAGATAATGAACCGGCTGCTGGTTGTCCCTTGGTCGATGGCTCCGATAAAATCTGCCATAGCTGTTCGTCCTGCTACTTTTATCGCTCCCACGCTCAGCGTGGGAGCTTTTTAGACCGCTCCTGCGGTCTCGTGTGTGGACGCCGGAGCATCCACAAAAAATTCACATGTAAGCTTGATCTTCTTAATGCCCCTCCTTGGCAAGGAGGGGCAGGGGTGGTTGGGATAATGATTCTTACACTTTACACGTTTCATCCCAGATCAAACTGGGGGCCACAGCCAGAGGCCCCCCTGACTCCTCACAAGCCAAGGAGGCCTATCCCTGACCAGATATCTATTGCCGCCAGGATTTCAACAACTCGTCATAAGGCATAGTTTTGGGTTCTTCATCCGGGCGCTCTGCCTTTGGTGCACCTGGTTGGCTCAACCAGTACTCCCTGGATTTCTCCGGATTCAGCTTGGGGGAGTACTTGGCCAGGCGCAATTTGCCCATCAGGTCATCCATCTTGTTGGCCAAATTGTCCATGGCTTCCTGAGGGGTGGCTTGTCCCGTGGTTACCAGGGAGATGTTTTTCCACCATTGCTCGGCCAGGAGTGGATAGTGGGGAACATTGGGGCCGGAGTCGGTCCACATATGTTCCACAGGGGACTTATAAAAAGTTACGATCCCGCCGTACGTGCCTTTTTCTTCTTCCTTGGCCAGGTAATCGGAATGCACCGTGGACTTGCGGACCGGGGTCCTTCCGACCAGGAATTTTTTCAGGCTGACAGACTTGGACACGCAAAACTGAGCCCAAAGCCAGGCAGCAGCCCGATCATCACCTTTGACGCTGTTCTTGAGAATGGTCCAGCTGCCGGCATCCTGGTAACCCACCTTCATCCCTTCGTCCCAGTATTTGCCGTGGGGAGTCGGGGCCACCCGCCAGACTGGTTTGCCCATGGCATCAGTGACCGGGCTCTGGGCCGAGTTGAAGGCCGGGTCGGAGAGCCAGGTAATGTACTGGAATATACGCTGGGCCACGTTTCCGCGGGCCGGAGTGGGTCCGGCCTCAGACCAGGTCATGGAAGCGGCATACGGTGGGGCGTATTCCTTCATCCACTCCACATACTTGGTCGTAGCATAGACAGCCGCCGGACCATTGGCAGCCCCGCCCCGCTTGACCGTTGCTCCCACCGGGATCTTGTTTTCCACCCGAATGCCCCACTCATCCACCGGAATACCGTTGGGCAGGCCCTTGTCTCCTACCCCGGCAATTGACAGCCAGGCGTCAGTGAACCGCCAGCCCAGGGAAGGTGATTTTTTGCCGTAATCCATATGGCCGTAGACTGTCTGACCGTCAATTTCCTTGCCGGTGAAAAACTCGGCAATGTCTTCGTAGGCGGCCCAATTAATCGGTACGCCCAGCTCGTAGCCGTACTTTTCCTTAAATTCTTTCTTGAACTCCGGATTGGTGAACCAGTCGTAGCGGAACCAATACAGATTGGCGAACTGCTGGTCCGGGAGCTGGAGCTGATTGCCGTCGTAGTCCTGTCCGAACTCCAGGTTCAGAAAGTCGTCCAGATCCAGCATGGGATTGGTTACTTCCTTGCCTTCGCCTTGCATGTAGGCGTTGAGATTCAAGGCACTGTCCAGACGGAGATGGGTCCCGATCAGGTCGGCGTCGTTGACGTAAATATCGTACAACTTGCGATTGGTTTGGATCTGGCGTTGGACCCGATCCACGACCTCTCCTTCCCCGATAATGTCGTGGGTGACCTTGATTCCGGTAATGTCATAAAAGGCTTGGGCCAAGACCTTGGCTTCCCATTTGTGGGTGTTGATTCCTTCGGCAACAGACTTGATCTCCATTCCTTTGTAGGGCTCGGCTGCTTTGGCAAACCATTCCAGTTCTTTTTTCTGCTCTTCCTTACTCAGAACTGAAGGCTGAAAGACCTCAATCCATTTTTCAATGGGCTCGGCCATGAGCAGAGCCGGAAGCATGAAGGACAGAGCAAAGACCAGACTGAAAGTTTTCCCCATGGTCTTGAAAGACATGTGGGCCTCCTTGGTTTAAGGATTCATGGACACATTGGATGCCAACGAAATGTCCAAACCGAAAAATACAGGTCAGAACTCGTATCACCTCCCTATGTGATTGATTGTATGGTTAACAATGATGAACCATGAACAGTTTGGGTTGCGGATTGCACGTCAGCGCCGCTGGCGGATTCGTTATTCGTTATTTGTTATTCGTAAGAAGCCGCCAGTTTGATAAAGGATGAATTACATACGATGTTTTCCCCTACCCCCAAATGCCTTCCACAGCAAACCAGGCCAGGGAAATGGACAAAGGAATCCAAAGAGCCGTCTGGCCCATAAAAGCCACATAGAGGAGAAAGATGGCGATCATAGAAATGACCCCGATGAAAAAGCGATCCCCTCTGGTGGTAGGAATGGGAAAAAAACCTTTGCGGATTGGGGAGGGGGAGATGGCGTCCCATACCCCCATCAGGGCAATGGCCGCAAACAGACTGCCAATGGCCAAGCCGCTGGGCAGAGTCCAATACATCCAGGAAGTGTTTTGCACAATCCAGTCCCACATGGTTAGACCCTCCCTAAGGCAAAGCCCTTGGCCATGTAGTTACGCACAAAATACACCACAATGGCTCCTGGAACTATGGTCAATACTCCGGCCGCAGCCAAAAGCCCCCAGCGCACCCCTTCAGCCCCGATTCCTACAGTCAGGGTGACCACCACAGGTTTGGCATTGGTCACAGTCAGAGCTTTGGCCAAGATAAGCTCAATCCAGGAAAAGGTGAAGCAGAAAAAGGCTGCCACTCCCACCCCAGGAGCAACCAGGGGAAAAAAGATCTTGGTGAAAAAACGGGGGAAGCTGTACCCGTCGATAAAGGCGGTTTCATCGATCTCCTTGGGTATTCCGGACATAAACCCTTCCAGAATCCAGATGGCCAAAGGGATATTGAACAGACAGTGGGCCAGGGCTACAGCCAAGTGCGTATCGTAGATCTGTAGGGTATAGTAGAGTTCTGTAAATGGAACCATAAACACCGCGGCTGGAGCCATACGATTGGTCAACAGCCAGAAAAAGAGATGATGATCACCCCTGAATTTCCACCTGGAAAAGGCATAGGCCGCCGGAATAGCCGCAACAAGACTGATGACCACGTTCATACACACATAAATAATGGAGTTTAAAAAGCTGTTCCTCCATAAAGAGGAGATAAATATCTCCTTATAGTTCTCAAAGGTCAGGTCCTGGGGAAAGAAGGTCAGACCTTTGAGGATCTCGTTATCAGTTTTCAGAGAGGTGTTGATCATCCAGTAAATGGGGATAAAAAGGGCGATGAAGTAGATAATCAAAAATAGAGTTTTTTTCTTCATGTTTTCTCTCCTTTGCCGATATTGGTCATCAGCTGAAAGAAAAGGTAGCTAAAGACAATAACAATGAACAGATAAATAATGGATGATGCACCTGCATACCCCAGTTCGTAGGATTCGGCCTTTCTGGCCACATGCAGGCTGAGGAATGTGGTTGCGTCACCCGGCCCCCCCCCGGTCAGCAGAAGGGGTTCGGCGTAAATTTTGAAGGAATCCATAAATCGAAGTAACACTCCGATGATAAGAACCGACCTCAGCTTGGGCAGGGTGACATAGCGAAAGGTCTTCCATCTCGAGGCTCCGTCAATTTGGGCCGCCTGATAGAAAGCATCCGGAATCGCTTGCAGTCCAGCATAGCACAATAGGGCCACCAGTGGGGTCCAGTGCCAGACATCCAAAAAAAAGATGGTCAGAAAAGCATCCATGGAATGCAGGGAGGCGTTGTAGTCATAATTGAGGAGGGCGAAGAACTCGGGAACCACCCCGATAGAGTCCTGGGTAAACACCCTGGCTATGATCCCCACCACATTAAAGGGAATGAGCAAGGGGATACCTAAAAGAACCAGACTCAGGGCCACTCCTTTACCTTTTTTGGGCATGGACAGAGCAATGGCTATACCCAGAGGGACCTCGACCGCCAGAATCATGAGGCTAAAGATGATCTGCCGGCCCAAGGCTTTCAGAAAGGCCGGATCTCTGAGGACTTCGATGTAGTTTTCAAAACCGACAAATGTGGGGGCAGACCCGGCAAAGATGTAGTGAATTGAGTAGTTGATAACCGTCATCAGGGGAATAAAGGCACTGATGGAAAGCAGGACCAGGGCGGGGATGAGGAAAAGCCAAGCTCTGTTACTCATGTTAAATGACCTCACAAGAGCTGTAACGGGTTGGAAAAATTCTTGCTTGTATGAATGTTTCGATATGGATCAAACCGGCGGCCTTCCGCCAGCGGCTGGGCTTGCCCCAAAGGGACTCTTCTTAGGGCCCATTCTGCGGTCTAGACCACCCGCTGCTCATGGTGAAAGATATTGATCCGGTCTTCCGGAAAAAAAAGATAATGCTCCTGACCGTCGGCTACGGGTATTGATTCCGGAACCCGGGCCTTGATCCTGATTGAGTCCCTGATATAGGTCACAATCCAGTAGGCCCCTGTATTCTCAACGACCTGGACCTGGAAAGGGACCGTATTCTCCCCGGCAGCGGGATAAACCTGGATGAACTCCGGCCTGATTCCGAGTTGAAAGGAGGTGCCTGTGTTGTGCAGCCTGGAGGCCAGCTCCTGGGTGATACTCAGGCTGAAGTTCTGGAATTCAAGCTTATTGTCGCTAAGGGTGCAATCCAGGATGTTCATTCCAGGACTGCCGATGAAGTAGCCGATAAAGGGGGTGGCCGGCTGGGAGTGGAGCTCTTCCGGTGACCCCTTTTGGACCAGCCGTCCATCCTTGACGATGGTCACATCGTCGGCAAAGGTCAGGGCCTCGTGCTGATCGTGGGTCACATAGATCATGGTTTTCTGCAGGTTTTTCTGCACCTCTTTGAGCTTGCGGCGCATGCTCCCTTTGAGCTTGGGATCGATCACCGTCAGGGGTTCGTCCAGGAGAACCGCTGTGGTATCTTCGCGGACAATGCCCCGCCCCAGGGATATTTTCTGTTTTTCAGCTGCATTGAGCTTGGCCGGCGGATTTAACAGGTAGTCTTCAAGATCCAGGACTTCGGCTATCTCGGTCACTTTTCTGCGTACGTCTTCTTCGGGCATGCCCTGATTGCGGAGGGGAAAGGCCAGGTTGTCATAGACATTCATGCTGTCATAGACCACCGGAAACTGAAAGACCTGGGCGATGCGCCGTTTGCCGGGTGAATCCCGGGTGACGTCCCGGCCATCAATCAAAACCTTGCCCCGGCTGGGCTGCTGCAGGCCGGAAATGATGTTCAGTATGGTCGTCTTACCGCACCCTGAAGGTCCCAGAAGAGCGTTGGAGCTTCCGTCTTCCCAACTGATGCTTAAACCTGAAACAGCATACGTTTTCCTGTCCTCAGGAACAGAAGGAGGATCATAGGTGTGGGATATGTTCTCCAAGGTTATTTTGGCCATTGAAATCCTCCATACATAGCGAGTATCGGAGATGAGAAGCTCCACTCCATATAGGCAAGCCCGTATTCTATCGGAGTTCGCCAAGAGTCTAGGTTGCGTCTTTAAACAACCTGCCCCTGGCCCTATTCTCCACTAAATGTCTTCAGAACCAGACTTTTAGTTTGTTTTGAATACAAAAAAAGCCGACTGGGATCCATGTACACCGTAATGTTGGTTCCCACCGGGTAGCGGACCACCTCCTGCATGAGCATGACAAACTGCAAATCTGCATGTTTGAGGTGCAGCTCGGTGTCTGATCCAAGCTCCTCGGAAAGCTCCAGGGTGGCCTGGAAAGGGATCATGTCCTGGTTCTGTGCATGGGTGTGCAGGTTGTAGGCCCGGACCCCGACCAGGTATTCATCCTCCTGCAGCTGGTGGGCAAAAGACGTCACATCCATGCTAATCTGGTCTGAAACCTTGAGCAGGGTGCGGTCCCCATCCTGGATGACCCTGGCTTCCATAATGTTCATGGTCGGGTAGCTGAAATAGGCCCCGACTTCAACCTGCTGTGGCTTGCGGTACACATCCTCGAGCTCCCCATGCTGGAGCAGATTCCCGGACTCAAAGTAGGCCACATGAGTGGACATGGACAAGGCGTCAACCGGTTCCGGTGTGGCATAGACCACCACCCCCCCTTTTTGGCCCAGGATGGTTTTCAGCTCACCCCGGAGCTCTTCCCGCAGCTTGTAATCAAGATTGGCCAAGGGCTCATCCAGAAATATGAATTTGGTATCCTTGGCCAGAGCCCTGGCGATGGCCGTGCGCTGCTTTTGGCCTCCACTGACCTCTTCCGGGAAATGGTCCAGTACGCCGGTAAGGCCCAGAAGCTCAGCCGTCTCCCGAACCCGACGGTCAATCTCCTTTTTGGAGTACCGCGTTTTGGATATACGTAAGGGGGAGGCGATATTTTCAAAGATGGTCATGGAGGGGTAGTTGATAAATTCCTGGTACACCATGGCCACATCCCTTTTTTGAACCGGAACTCTGGTCACATCGGTGTGATCATAAAAAACGCGCCCGGAATCCGGTTTTTCAATGCCGCACAGGATGCGCAGAAAGGTTGTTTTTCCCGCCCCGGTAGCCCCCAGGAGGGTCACAAATGAACCATCGGCAATATCCATGCTCACGTCGTTTAAAACAGGCTGATTCTCAAATGATTTGCAGATATTTTGTGCTGATATTCCCATGAGAGATCCTTTTTGCCGATCCTTCTACCCCGTTGTCCAGGACTGGCTGGCCTTATAGGCCGAAGCTATGGCTAAACCGGCTCCGCACTTTAAGCGCATCCAATCTTGATGGGCCAGAATAGAGCCGGCAGCATAGAGGTTTTCATACATGACATTACCATGGGGATCAACAGGCCGAAAATGTTCGTCCACTTCAATACCGGCCTGATTGAGGGCATGTCCATGGGGATCGAAAAAATCCTCCCTGTGCCACTGAGTCCGGGAGGCGGGCTGCTGGACTGGAAGATCGAGCAGTGACTCCCTGACCCTTTTCCTGTCGGCGGTCAGGCCCTGGCCCAGAAAGCGGCCTGTAGCCAAGAGAAGGGATCGGCTCTTCAGCACCCACTGCTGCATAGGACCCTGGACCGTGACCACAAACCAGCCCTGTGCATCCTGATCCACCTCCGTAACCCGGTTCTGATCAAAGGTCTGGATGAATGGGGAGGCATCCGCCGCCCCTTTCAGGGCCCCTTTCAGGCGCAATCCCGGAACCGAAGCCGGCATGGTGGGGACCTCAAAAATGCGGACCTTAAGACGTTCTTCCAGTTCCTGATGGATGGCCTGGGCCGAGCCCATGCCCAGAACAGCCGGTAGTCCCAGGACCTGAACGCCTTGCAGCAGAGGCGTGAGGCGTTGCACTAACTCCTCTCTGGTTTGCGGCGACTCCAGGGAGTAGGCCAGAAGCTCGGTGAACAGCTCAGATCTGGATTCGCAGCCCGGAAAAGTGACTCTGGAGGTTCGCAGCCCGGGCCACACGCGCTCCAGATTGGAAGCTACCATCTTGGCACTGAAGTCCTTGAGTCCATGGAAATCCACAATCAGACCTGGGGACTTCTTGATTCTTTCCTGGACCCCGGCCAGCATAGTGGACGGCAGCAGGTACGTGGGTTTTAACGTCCCCAGAGGACCCACGGCCATGTGGTTATGATCTCCCTTTCCTGCATAGGTCAGCCCCTGGTCCTTGAGGATAGGGACGAAGAGACCAAAGGCCTGTTCAAAGTCTTGCCTATCGATCAGGGTGTAGGGATGCCGGGGAAGGACCTCCGGGAGACGGTCAATGGCCTCCCAAGGATTGCGGCAAAATTGAAGGGATTGTTGGGGCAGGGCTCCGAAAAGATCGAGCATCCCGCTGGAAAATTCAGACGCACCTGTAGAGCCGACTATAGCTGTCTGCACCGAACGGGCAGCTGCAAAAAGGGCCGCAGCCATACCAGTCAAGCCACTGCCGATAACTGTGATCTGGGTGGTCAGGACCTCACGATCGCTCATAACCACCATCCGTTTGGTTCAGGTCCAGACCGAAGAGGCCACAGTGAAGGGCTTCGGCCAGTTCAGCCTGGCACAGCTGCCCGTCCCAGAGCACAGGCCGCTGTCCGACCCATCTGCTGCGTATGAATTTTTTGATTTCAGCCAGGCCTTGGGGGCCAGTGTACCGATTGGCCTGGACCATGGAGCTGGTTACGCGGATGGAGCAGAAAGTGCCCTGGCAGGCCCCCTTGCCCAGTCTGCTCCGCAGCCGGAAGGCATCCAGCTCCGGATGGACATCCTGCTGGTCCAGGGAGGTCAAAATGTGATCAAAATGGCTCTGGGGAATCATTTCACATTCGCAGAGCACAACATCGTCGGGCTGGGCCTTTTGAAACCAGCTTTTGGATGAGCGCCCGGGTTCTGACCACTGACCGGATAAAGAGGAGGGCAGATTGAGGTTGGCGGTCTGGCCGGGGACGTGGATATTCAGTTTTTGGCCCACAAGATCAGCAGCCATTTCGGCCATCAGCCGAAATGTAGTCAACTTTCCCCCACTCACCGTTATCAGGTTGGGACAGCCCTCAGCCTGGTGATCGATCAAGGCGTATCCACGGCTGACGGCTCTGCCCTCTGAAGATTCCCCGGATGCGAGTAAAGGCCGCACTCCGGCGTAGGAACGCACGTACCGAGTGGTTTCCAGGGCCGGGAACATGGCCCCGCCCTCCTCGATTATGGTGTCTACCTCCTCAACTGTGGGCTTGATGGAGCTGAGGTCCGATATATTCACTGCCGTGGTGCCCAGTATGGAAACTGTTCCTCCCGGAACCAGGATATCCCCATCATCAGGCCAGCGCAGGCGGTTGATCACCTGCCGGCTCAATCGGGTCCCGGTGACGGCCAAGGTGCCCTTGGAATACACCATATCCAGAGATAACCCAGCCATTTTCAAGGTCTCAGCAGCCCAGGCCCCGGAAGCGTTGACCACCATATCCGGATAAACCCGGGTCACAGCACCGGTCAGGGTGTTCTGGAGGGTAACGCCAGCAACCTCCTGACCCGGCTTTCTGTCCATAGCCGTGACCTGATGGTGACTGAGGTATATGGCCCCGCCCTGAATAGCTTGAGAGATATTGTCCAGGGAAATCTGGAAGGGATCGATGGTGGCGTCATTTACTGCATACGCGGCAATAAGATCTGGGGCCAGTCCGGGCTCCATTTCCCGGGCCTTTTGAGGATCCACCGGGGTGCAGGGTATACCGGCCTGGGCGCAGGCCTGGGGGAAGTCAGCGATATAGGACTCATCGTCACCGGGCACAGCCACAAAAAGTCCGCCGGTGTCTTCGATACAATGCGGAGCGATCCGCTTCAGGACCTGGGCTTCTTCTTGGCACTCCTGGGCTGAAACCGGATCTGAACATATATACCTGGCTCCACTGTGCAGCAGACCGTGGTTGCCGCCAGAGGCTCCGGCGTTGATATCCCGCTGTTCGGCCAAGACGCAGGAGATGCCTCTGAAGCTCAGGTCCCGGGCCAGGCCGGTCCCGGTCACCCCACCGCCAATGATCAAAACCTGGGTCTGCACACCCCCGCTCCTACTTTTCGGTTTCGAAAAAATATGAACCAACCATGCACCCAGATATCACAAGAGATCATGAGTTTTCATGTTTCATTCATGTCACAGGGCCTCCAATCTGTCAATATATTTTTTTCGAATTACAACACAATAAGAATATAAATTTTCGGTTGTGAACCTGATTACAGTATGCTAAGTCCATGAAAAAAGGGAAGGAGGTCCAATGACCAAAAAAGGCACATGGCCCGATGATCAAGGTGACTCGCGACAGGACAACGGAAACAGGCAAAGGACAAGGCCGCCTGTTCTGGAAAGGCATCAGGGCATACTCGAACTGGTGAACACCTTTGGGTTTATGTCCATCGAAGACTTGGCCCAACGCTTTTCAGTCACCCCCCAAACTATTCGGCGGGACATAAACGTCATGGACAGGCAGGGATTGCTGCAACGATACCACGGCGGAGCGGGAATGCGTTCCAGCGTGGAGAATGTGGCCTACACCACCCGCCAAATCCTGTGCCTGGAGGAAAAGAAGCGCATCGCCAAGCAAGTGGCCGAATGCATTCCCGATCAGGCTTCCCTGTTTATCAATATCGGCACCACCACCGAAGAAGTAGCCCGGGCCCTCCTGGACCATAACAAGTTGCGGGTCATCACCAACAACCTGAATGTGGCCCTGATCCTCTCAGCCAATCAGAGCTTCGAGATCATCGTGGCCGGAGGAGTGGTCCGCAGCCGGGACATGGGCATTATCGGAGAGGCCACCATTGACTTTATCAACCAGTTCAAAGTCGATTTTGGAATTATCGGCATCAGTGGAATTGATGAACACGGGTGCCTCTTGGATTTTGATTTCCGGGAGGTCCGGGCCGCTCGGGCCATTATCGACAATTCCCGCCATGTGTTCTTGGTGACCGACCATACCAAATTCGGACGCAATGCCATGGTCAGGCTGGGGCAGCTGAGCGAAATCGATGCCTTGTTTACAGACAAAAGGCCGCCGGATCCCTTGCTGGAGATACTGCAGGACCACCAGGTGGCATTGCATATTGGTTGAGGCCTGAAAAAACAATGATCTGGAATCACAGCACCCTTTCCTATCCCCTCCCCTGAAAGCTGCGCAAAGCCGCAGCAGGGAGGGGAACCAGAGAATCAAGCTTATCAGCACAGTCGTAGGCTGGGGCGTCAAGATCTTACGGAGACCAAAATCATTCGATTTTCAGCATGAGCAGTCGGTTAAGGTTCCCCGCCATGGGCAGGGCGGGGACAGGGGCGGGTCGTCATAGTGACTCCTTCCTTATCCCCGGTGTTAGGTGTGGGTATAGTTCAACCGTGGGATAAAGGGCCGGTCTGGAAAAAACGATGGAAAGTGTGTAGAAATCAAATTCTATGACTGTGCGGCACAATCCTCCCTCTCATCTTGGATTATCCATCTCCCCCTGGATGATCATCAGTGCTGCCGGGGCCTTGTTCATTGTTGTTCTGGCTCTGGCGGCCAGCAACTACAACCGGGAAAAAGACTACATGGCCGACATCCTTCTGGAAAAGGGAGCGGCCTTGATCACCTCATTTGAAGCCGGAGCCCGCACTGGGATGCGGCATATGGGATGGGGGGGATCCCAAGTGCAGAATCTCCTCGAGGAAATGGCCAAGCACCCGGATGTCCTTTACCTCATGGTGGTGGACAAACAGGGTCGTGTCCTGGCCCACAATGATCCGCAACTGGTCAATGCCCAGGTTGGGGACTGGTTCGACCTAAACCAGCTCCACCCCACCCAAACCGCCAAATGGCGACTTACCAGGACACCGGACCACCGACCGGCCTTTGAGGTCTACAAGTATTTCAATCCCATGTCGCCATTTCCGGGCAGAGGAGGGGCCGCCCCCTCCAGGAGGATGATGGGAGGGATGATGAGAGGAAACGGTCAGTCCTGGTGCGCTCCGGGAAACTATATCCAGGATCGGCAGATCATTTTCATCGGGTTCGACCGCACTCCTTTTATTCAAGCCAGACAGGAAGATCTGCGCAACACCGGCATTATTCTTGCCGTACTGGTCCTTTTGGCTTGCGCTGGTGTGGTCAGTATGTATGTAACCAGAAACTACCGAGCTACCCGCAGGAGACTGCAGGACGCCAGTGCCGTGTCCCAAGAAGTGATCGCCAATCTACCCGTGGGACTCTTGGTTCTGGATGAGCAGAACCGGATTGTGATGCAAAACTCGGCAGCAGAGGCCATGACTGGACAAACGGAAGCAGATATCCGGGGACGGCATGCTCCTGAGGTCCTTCCCCAAAGCCTCAGCCAGCTCATCCCCTTCTCGGGAGGCGAAAATCGAATTATTGAGCAGGAGATAAAGAGCCAGCCCAAGGGCCGGGAACCCATAGCCGTGAGCGTGAGTGCGGCCCGGATCATAAACGCAGCCGGAGAATTCATCGGCAGCCTGATGATTTTGCGGGACTTAAGCGAGATCAAAGCCTTGCAAGACGAAGTCCAGCGCAAGGAAAAACTGGCCGCCCTTGGCGGATTGGCCGCGGGTATTGCCCATGAAATCAGAAATCCTTTAAGTTCAGTCAAAGGCATGGCCACCTATTTCAAAAACAAACTGGCCTCCGATCCTGAGGCCAGAGAGGCGGCCGAAGTCATGGTCAGCGAGACAAACCGCCTGAACCGGGTCATAAACGAGCTCCTGGAGTTCGCTCGGCCATCTGAAATACATCCCGTAGACACCAATCTGAATACAGTCATCGAACATTCCATCCGGTTGATAAAGCCCGATCTGGAAGCCCGGGACATCTCTTTGCATCTCCATCTGGACCCGGATCTACCCAACGTCTTCCTGGATGTGGACAGATTCATCCAGTGTTTGCTCAATTTGTACCTCAACGGGATCCAGGCCATGAAAGGCTCCGGCCGTTTATCAGTGACCACCAGGCCGGCTCCGGACGGGGTGGAGATTGAGGTCAGGGACAACGGGCCGGGCATCGCCCAGGAAAATGTGAAGCATATTTTCGATCCCTACTTCACCACCAAGGCCGCCGGGACCGGCCTGGGACTGGCCATTGTGCACAAGATTGTGGAAAATCATCAGGGACGGATAACCGTCCACAGTACCCCGGGCCAAGGAACGGCGTTTGTTATTTGGCTGAAAAGGAATCATTCATGACAGCATCTCAAAAACCGGGTATTCTGGTCGTGGACGACGATGCCGGGCATCGGATAACCTTAAAGACCGTGCTCAAAAGCTGGGGATACCAGATCAGCGAAGCGGAAGACGGACAATCCGCAGTGACCCAGGTCCAAAACGCCGCCTTTGATCTCATCCTCATGGATGTCCGCATGGCGGTCATGGACGGTATTGAGGCCCTCCAGAAAATCAAGGCCTATAACCCCTCCATACCGGTGATCATCATGACCGCATATTCCTCAGTGGAGTCGGCGGTAGAGGCCATGAAATCCGGGGCCTACGATTATCTGACCAAGCCCTTGGACTTTGATGAGCTTCAAATTACCATTGATCGGGCCCTGGAGCATACCCAGCTGCGGCAGGAAAACCTGGAGCTCAAGTCCCAGATCAAGGCCGGAATGGATAACGGCCGGATTCTGGGAACCAGCCCGGCCATGCATCAGCTCATGGAAATGGTTTCCACCGTGGCCCCCTCCGAAGCCACGGTGTTGATCACCGGAGAGAGCGGAACAGGAAAGGAGCTTATCGCCAGGGCCATTCAGGGCCGCAGCAACCGCAGTACAGGCCCTCTGGTCACCGTCAACTGTGCTGCCTTGTCCGAATCCTTGCTGGAATCTGAGTTGTTCGGCCATGAGAAAGGGGCCTTTACCGGGGCCGACCGCCGCCGGGACGGTCGGTTTGTGCAGGCCGACCAGGGAACCATCTTCCTGGACGAGGTGGGGGAGATGTCCATGCCCATGCAGGCCAAGGTCCTGCGCGTGCTTCAGGACGGGGAGGTCCAACGGGTGGGCGGAGACAAGGTCATCACCGTGGATGTCCGGGTCATTGCAGCCACCAATAAGGATTTGCAGAACATGGTCTCTCAAGGCTCGTTCCGGGAAGACCTCTATTACCGGCTGAATGTGGTCCATATTCCCGTCCCCCCCTTGCGGGAACGCAGCGAAGACACCCCGGTCCTGGCCCAGCATTTCCTCAATCTTTATACAGAGCGGAATAAAAAAAAGATCAAGGGCTTTACCCCCCAGGCCATGGACCGCCTCCTCAAGCACCCCTGGCCGGGCAATGTGCGGGAGCTGGAAAACGCCGTGGAGCGGGCGGTGATCCTTTCCCCCGGTGAATACATCAGTGAACAGGATTTACCGGCCAATATCGGGCAACGCCCTGAGGACAAAACCGATCCACAAAAACAGGACATTCAGAACACAGGTGATGGCTCTCTGGACGACCTGGAAAAGGCGGCTGTTTCCAGAGCCCTGGCTCAAGCTGGGGGGAACAAGAGTGAAGCCGCCCGGCTGCTGGGTATCACCCGGCGGACCCTGTACAACAAGCTGGAGAAGTACGGTCTGGACCATTCCTGATTTTCCCCTTAAGCTCCCATGATAGACGCATCCGCCCTCTTTGATCTTATCTCCCAGCATACGGCCCTGGCCTGTTTGGCCATCACCCTGACTACCGCCCTGGAATGCCTGGCCCTGGTCGGCTTATTTCTGCCCGGCACCCTGCTCATCTTTTTTTTCGGCACCTTGGCCGGTTCCGGACTCCTTCCGGCTGAGGCGGTCCTAGGCAGCACATTTTTGGGCGCTTTTCTGGGGGATACCTGCAGCTATTGGCTGGGGCGCCGCTATCACCAAGAAATTCAAGGTCTGTATCTACTGAGAAATCACCAGGCCTTATTCCGCCGGGGGCAATATTTTTTCCACAGACATGGGGGCAAGGGACTTATCTTCGGCCGCTTTGTTGGCCCTTTGCGCCCCTTGATTCCCCTGGTGGCTGGGATGATGAATTTTAGTCCGCTCAGGTTTGTACTCATTAGTCTTTGCAGTTGTGTGGTTTGGACCGTTGTTTATTTATTTCCCGGTATGTTTTTTGGTTCATCTCTGGTTGTTGTGGCCCAGATCAGCGGACGGTTGGCTACAATTATTATCTTGGTCACAGCTCTTTTTCTTTCCACTGCCTGGCTCTTTCGAATCACGGCCCAAGGCCTGGAGACAGCCGGCTTTTTGTGGATGACGAATGTCGGGAAGTGGTTGAACACCCGACCGGCCTCTAAAAAGATCGCCCACACCCTGCGCCAGTTCGTCCGGCCCACCATCCGCCCCTATCGGGAACCAGAAGGCCTGGGAGCCTTTTTGCTTCTCTTTTCCCTATGCATGTTTGGTATTTTCGCTTTAGCCTTTTACCCCGGAACCGATTGGCATACGGCTCTGGGCAACAACTCCCTGGCCCATTTTTTCCATTCCCTGCAGACCTTTTGGACCCTGCATGCCCTTATATTCTTCAGTGCCCTGGGCCGCCAAATGGTCCTCTTCTCCGGGGCCGGAATGCTGATTATGTATCTGGCCCTGAGCCGCCACCTCCGCAGTTCCACATATCTGGCTGCTGCCATAATCGGGGCCCAGTTCCTGGCCATGGCTATGCAGGGCGGACCCCAAGGGGTTTTTCATTGGGCGGATCAGGTCTTTAACTCCTCGATCCTTATTGTAGATCCAGTTCTCTGGCCACCGGTGTATGCCTTTCCAGCCATATTGGCCTATACCAGATATCACTATGGACCCTGGTGGATCGTTTTTTGGGTCGTTTTTTGCGTGACCTGTCTGATCGGAATAGCAGATCTATGGCTGGGTCGCTGGACCGTGCCCCAAATTGTGTACGGAATGAGTTTGGGTTGGGGCTGGACGTGTGTTTTGGGATTTGCCTACCTGCAAAACCCGGAAAATGACTTCCCTGGACTTTCCAGTATTTTTCTCTGGCTGGGTATCCTGCTGGTCATTCTTCCCTGGCAGACAGGCCAAATCAGGCAGGCATATCCCCAGGCCTTGGTTCAGTCCCAGCCGCCCATTTCTTGCAAGGCATGGGTACAGGGAGGTTGGCGGCAAGTCCCCACCTACCGGGAAGACATTCAGGGCCAGGAAAAGCAACCTCTGAATATCCAATTTTACGGCCATGTCCATGCATTTGCCCAGAAATTGGGCCGATCCGGTTGGGAACGGCCGGCCCGATTCAGTTTCCGCCGCGTACTGGCCCATTTTTCCCCGGACAGCTGTATTCACGATCTTCTGGTCTTGCCCAGTTTGCATAAGGGATATCCTGAGACCCTTCGGATGAGTAAGAAAATGGAGGATTGTCGTCTCATCCTTCGTTTGTGGTCGGTAGCTGGTGGGGATAACGGGGAAAGTCCATCCCTCTGGGCAGGAATGGTTGGCAAGCAAGTCCGCCGGGAATACCTGGGCCTTTTTTCCCTGGCTGTGGAAGATGGCCGGCACAACTTTGGAATTGGCCAGCTCTCTGATGATCTGGGGCTGGGCTATACGGCTGTGTATAAACAGCGCCGGTCGGGTCATATACAGGGTTGGGATGGACGGGTGACCCTGGTGTACAAGAAGCCACAGCCGGAAGAAACCGATCAGACTGGACCATCTTGATTCCATTGCAAGAGAGATTCTTCACTCGAAGACTCGTTCAGAATGACAACAAAGACAACAGATCTGTCATTCTCGAAACAAGCTAACTTTTCGTTTCATACGAGTGTAGATGATCATGTTCTTCCTCCTCATGCCCTGGATGGTCGTGGTCGTGCACTCCAGGCCTGGGCTGGTGGTCATGGCCGTCTCCAGGGTGGGGATGGACGTGGACAAACTGATGGTTGTGTTCATGGACGTGTTCATGGACATGACTGTGCCAATGTCCTTGGTGCCAATGCCCATGGTTGTGGACGTGCCGGTGCTGGTGGCTATGTTCGTGCTCGTGCTGCAGGTTGCAAATGGCCCGGCTGCTTCGCTCCCGGTAGCTACCGGCCAGACCGTTGACTCCAGCCAGAGAGACGTCTTGTAAAAAAGCCGCAGTGGAGGTGTCCTGAACGATTCGTCCCTGGTGCATGAGCAATGTCCGCTCAGTCAATTCACGAACTACGAACATATCGTGGCTGACCAGAAGGATGGCGCAATGTAAACCCTGGAGGATGTGAATGACCAGTTCCTGCCCGCTGGGATCAAGGCCGGCCGTTGGCTCGTCCAGGATGAGCAGCTTAGGGTCCATGGCCAGAACGCAGGCCAAAGCCAGGCGCTTGCGCTCTCCGCCGGAGAGATGCAGGGGCACCCGTTTTTCGTACCCCTGAAGCTGGACCTGCTTCAGGACCGCTTCCACCCGGGGGCGGATCTCTTTCTTTTTCAGACCCAAATGCTCCAGACCAAAGCTCACCTCTTCAGCCACACTGGGACAAAACAACTGATCCGCGCAATCCTGAAAGACCATGCCAACCTTTCGCCACAACTCCCGGCGTCTCTTGGTGGTGACCGGTATCCCGGAGAACAGGTAGCGGCCACGTGCGGAATGTAAGCCCAACAGACAGGACAAAAGAGTGCTCTTGCCGGCCCCGTTTTCTCCGACAATGGCTGTCTGTTCCCGGGCATGGATGGTCAGATCGATGTCTTGCAAGGCCCGGGTCCCATCTGGATAGGTATAGCTCAAGCCTTGCAGCTCTATGAACATATCCTGCTGATCTTTGTCCCTTGTGATCGGAACATGAGAAGCGGACCGGCCCGAACCCACAGTTCTTTCCAGCTGATGCAAGAAACCGGAAAAACGGAATGAAAAATCCAGGCCCATCTCCCGTAACGAGCTGCGCCGGCTGACCAGACGGGGCAAGGAGGTATCCTCTTTGATACGTCCCTGTTCCAGGACCACGGCCCGGGAACAGAGCTCAAAAAGGAAGATGAGGTCGTGGCTGATACAGATGATTGTACCGGGAAAGCTGGAAAGGAGATCCAGGAAGATCTCTTCCTGCTCCGGGTCCAGATTGGCCGTGGGCTCATCCAGTATAAGGGCCTTGGGATCCATGGCCAGCAAGCCGGCCAGGGCCGCCCGTTTCTTTTGTCCGAAACTGAGATTGTGCGGCGGCTTATAGGCCAGATGATCCAGTCCGACCCGCTTTAAAGCCGAACTGGCCCTATGACGGGCCTGATCCGGGGAAGCGCCCTGGTTGCGGGGCCCAAAAGACGCATCATCAATCACTGTATGCCCAAAAAGTTGATCGTCCGGGTCCTGGAACAAGAGCCCGATTTCCAGCCGGGACCGCTGCAAATGGTCCAGGATCAGCTCCTGTCCTTTATACAAAACGGATCCAGAGCAGGGGGTCCGCAGTCCGCACAGATTTTTGGCCAGAGTGGTCTTCCCCGCTCCGTTGGGGCCCACCAGGGCGATACGTTCACCTGTTTTAATATCCAAATGTATGTCTTGCAGAGCCAGGGTGTCATCCGGGTAGCGATACACGAGGTCCCGAACGGCAAACAGGGAGGAATGTGCTGGAGGCCGCACCTGATCGCAGTTCATACCCGGCATAGGCTCACATCCACAACCGATCTGCACTCACCAGAGCCATTCCCAGCAGGAGCCAGAAAGCCCCAAAAAGAACATCCTTTCCGGTCAGGCTCATCTCTGCATGAGGGGCAAGATCAGTCCGATACCCCCGGGCCTGCATGGCCTCAAAGACCCGTTCCGTCCGCTCAAAGCTGCGCACGAAAAGCATACCCAAAAAGTGGGCCACAGCCTTGAATGTGGCCAGGGAAGTTCTGGATCCAAAGCCCCTGATGGCCATGGCCCAGGACATACGCCGGGCTTCATGGCGGAACACATGTACATAACGATGGGTGAGTAATACCATCTGGCTGAAGGCCTTGGGGGCCCCAAGCCCGGTCAGCCCCTGCAATGTGGCCGGCAAAGGGGCGGTGCCCAGCAAGGGCTCACTGAGCAGGGCGATGGCTATTCCCTTGGCCGCTATGGTTGCGGACAGATACAAGCCGCGGAGATTGAATCCTAATACCTCAAATCCTCCGAATATAAGAATTGTATCACCGGATTGGGCTGGTGCGGAAAAGGGCATAACCACCAGGAGCATACTCAGAAAGCCGCAAATGGCCAAGAACCTGAACAGGCCCCGGGCAACCGGAGTGCGGGCCACAAACAGGGCCAGTACGGATATGCCAATTGCCACCACAGCCGGGAGCAGATGCTGTAAAGAGGCCACCAGGAAGGCATAGGCCAACAATGCCAGTATCTTGCAACGCACATCCCAGCGATGGAAGATTGAGCTGCCCCCATCCTGGACCAAGGGGGGCACGGACCAATCCGGATCCTCTTCGGGTACCTGCCTAAATTGCAGCACACGGCGTAGTCCGGCAGCAGCCAGGGCCAATCCCACCATAGGGGTGAGGACCAGGGCTACATACCAGAAGGGGAGATGAATGATTTCAGGGTTCAGCTTTGCCTCCGGCAAATCTGAAATATTTTCTGCCCCAAAGCGGGCAAAAAATTATTGGATCGATCAATAGTAAAAAATTGCAAATAACCCCCTCCGTACGTTGTCTGTTTCATCCCAGCAG
>CAZUER010000018.1:0-45830 GCA_964619345.1 uncultured Desulfohalobiaceae bacterium | reverse complement strand
ATCCGGAATCCGAAGGGATTTTTACGGGTTATGGTTGTGCAGACCACCGGCATTCCAACACTTGAATGCCGAATTGGTGTTGCTGTATCTTTTATCAGTTAATATAGAAAAGGATTACCATGCATTTTTCAGAATTCGATTTCCATCCCCAAATTGCCGCCGGTATCAAGGCCTGCGGCTATACCCAGCCCACCCCCATTCAAGAACAGGCCATCCCCCACGCCCTGACAGGCGGGGACCTCATGGGCCTGGCCCAGACCGGGACCGGCAAGACGGCAGCCTTTGCATTGCCAATTTTAGAGCGCCTCTTACAAGGTCGGCGCGGCCGTCTCCGCAGCCTGATCCTGGCCCCCACCCGGGAACTGGCCGAGCAGACTTTTGAATTTTTGCAACCTTTTTGCCGCAAGACTGGGCTGCGGGCTGTTACGGTGTACGGTGGGGTGAGCAAACCGGCTCAGGCGTCCAGAATCCGCTCTAGAGTGGATATTGTGGTGGCCTGCCCCGGCCGCCTTTTGGACCTGGTCAACGACCGGGCCGTGAATCTGTCCCACATCCAGAGCCTGGTCCTGGACGAAGGGGACCGCATGCTGGATATGGGTTTTATGCCCGACATCCGCCGTATCCTGGATTTGTTGCCGGTCAAACGGCAGAGCATGCTCTTTTCAGCCACTATGCCCGCAGATATTCGCTGTCTGGCCGAAGAAATCCTACATAATCCGGCCTGGGTGCAAGTTGATAATGAGCAGCCCCTGGACAACATTTCCCAGTGTCTGTATCCGGTGCAGCGCATGCCCAAGCAGCAGATGCTTCTTACTCTGCTTGGCGCCAAACAGGATGAAGCCACCCTGGTTTTCACCCGGACCAAGCACATGGCCACCAAGCTGGCCAAGCGCCTCAGCTCCGCCGGGTTGCGGGCTAAGGACCTGCAGGGCAATATGTCCCAGAACAACCGGCGGCGGGTATTGCAGGACTTCAAGAACGGCGGGTTCAATATCCTGGTGGCCACTGATGTTGCCTCCAGGGGCATTGATGTGACCCGCATTGCCCATGTCATCAACTACGATATGCCGGATACTCCTGAGAACTACACCCACCGCATCGGTCGCACCGGTCGGTTGGCCAGGTCTGGGTTGGCTTCATCGTTTGTGGAATCCAAAGACTTCAGGCTGGTCAAGGCCATTGAGCGGGGTCAGGACCGGCGTCTGCAGAGAAAATCCCTGAAGATGCCTGCCTGACATGTTTTTATTCATGAGTATTTTTCCAGAAACTTATGGGGGTGGGAAATTTCATGCCCTACCTTGCCGATATCGGGGAATTCGGTTTTATAGATCGGATCCGCCAGCAGGGCCTTATCCGCCCGGACGGGGTGTACAAAGGGATAGGCGATGATGCGGCCGCCTTTCGGACAGACGGGAAAAAGCTGACCCTGCTGACCACAGATCTTCTAGTGGAGCGGGTTCATTTTATCCGGGACAAGGCCGGCGCCTTTTCTCTGGGCTGGAAATCCATGGCCGTAAACTTCAGCGATATTGCGGCTATGGGTGGAACGCCCCGGGAGGCCTTTGTGAGTATTGCCATCCCAGAATCCTGCACCCTGGAGTACTTGGATGATCTATACCGAGGGATGCATGAATTATGCACCCGGTTTGAAGTTAATATTCTGGGCGGGGACACCACCGGCTCCAAACAAGATCTGATCATCAACGTGGCCCTGACAGGTGAAGTGGCTGAGGCGGAAATACTGTGCCGGGACGGAGCTCGACCGGGAGATATTATTTGTTGCATCGGGGATCTGGGAAGCAGCCGGGCCGGACTGCACCTCATTGTCAACGAACTTTTCCGGCCCAATTCAGAATTTGAAGCCTTGTACCAGGCCCAGGTCACTCCCTGGCCCCGTCTGTCGGAAGGCCGATTCCTGTCAGCCTGTGGAGAGATAACAGCAGCCATAGACGTCAGCGACGGGCTGAGCTCGGATCTGGGTCATATATGCACAGCCAGCCGGACCGGAGCCAGAGTGCATGCCTCCAGCCTTCCGATTTCTCCCGATTTGAAGGCATTTTGCGGTCAATACGGCTTTGATACCGTGGAATGGGTCCTGTCCGGGGGAGAGGATTATGCCCTTCTCTTTACCGTCCGCCCCCAGGGTCTGTCTGCATTGAAGCGGGAGTACGAACGCAATTTTGATGGACCGATAGCCGTGATCGGGGAAATGACCAAGGACCAGGACATGGTGCTGGTGGATGGTTCCGGAGGAGAGCAGTCCCTGGCTGCTAGCGGGTGGAATCATTTCACTAAAAAATAGGCCTTTTAAAAGGCCTATTTTTTACATCCTATACGTTTTTTCCTTATTTGTCATTGGAGGGATGTTGCTATGCCCAGAACAACGGATAATACCATGCGCGCTTATCGCCGGGTGCTGAGTATCGCCGGATCGGATAGCGGCGGAGGGGCCGGGATCCAGGCCGATGTGAAGACCATATCCGCCCTGGGCTGCTATGCAATGACCGCCATCACCGCTCTGACCGCCCAAAACACTCAAGGGGTCAAGGACATTCATCCGGTGCCGGCCGCATTTGTCCGGGCCCAGATGGAGGCGGTGATAGACGATATTGGAACCGATGCGGTCAAGATGGGAATGCTCTTTTCTGCAGAGGTGATCCAGACCGTGGCAGAGGTGCTTCAGGATCGCAGGGTACAACGAATCGTTCTGGACCCGGTCATGGTGGCCCAGAGCGGAGACAAACTCTTAGAAGACAGGGCCATTGATACCATGTGTAGAAACCTTATGCCTATGGCCGATCTGATAACCCCCAATTTGCCGGAGGCCGAAGTCCTTTTGCAGCGCAAGATCGCGGATATGGACGACATGTATCAGGCAGTTAAAGATCTGGCTGCTTTTGGGAGTAGAGCGGTGCTTCTCAAAGGGGGACATAGAGAGGAAAAAGAGAGCGTCGATTTTCTCTATTTAAAAGATGGAGACCGTTGTGCGACCTTGAGAGCTGAGTTTGTGTCCACCACAAACAATCACGGGACAGGTTGTACCCTTTCTTCGGCCGTGGCCGCCTATCTGGCCCATGGCCTGGATATGGAACGCGCAGTGGGCAAGGGAAAGGAGTATATAACCCGAGCCATTCGGTCCGGAAGGGCCTACCGCCTGGGGCATGGGCACGGACCGGTACACCATTTTTTTGGGTTTTGGGAGTGATCCCATTTGCTGTTATCCAGTTACAGAACAGGGTAACTGCATTTGTTGACAATTAGTAGCAGAACCAAAGAACCCTGAGATCAGGCCGCCAACAAAAAATCTCGGCCCAAGACGTACCCTCGATTCTGCATAAATGTACTGACCTGGGTCCGCATTCCCCTCTGGCCAACATAGGACAGACAGAAACACCGGCCGGGCGGAGGAAGGTCATGCACGGAGATAACTGGTTGGCCATTGATTTTCTGCCCGATTCTGCCAGGGCGGATGTCTGCATAGGCCGTGACTTGTATGCCCTCCCATTCCAGCCTGGCCGTTCGCTTCCTGCTCTGTCGCCCGGCTCCAAGAATAACCACCCGGGGATGATGAGGATTATTGTCCTGCAGCCATCTGGCCAAATAGGGGCTTTTCAGCTCATACATGGCTGCAACAGAACAGCGGGAATCACGACGGGAGAGACGGTTCGGGTTATCCCGCCAGATGAGGACCGGGGTAGGCACTTTGGCTATGCTTATCCTGTTTTCGGCCCACCGTAAGATAAGCTCGTAATCCTCCGAGAACGGTCCGTTTTGGTAGCCCCCCAGGCCGAAGACGATATCCCGACGGAACATGAAGGTGGGGTGAGCCAGGGGGCATTCTACAAAGCGATGGATTGCGCAGTCCCTGGGAGTGATCAGGCTGTTTTGCCATTGGACATAGGCGGCCCGACCCGGGCTTGAGCCCAGTCCGTCCCGGTGCACAGCCAGGCCTCCCACCAGGCCCACCTGGGGATTGCTCCGCAGGTAATCCAATTGGGTCTGAAACCTGGTGGGCAGGCTGATGTCGTCGGCATCCATCCGGGCTATACATTCGCCTCTGGCCAGCTGCAGCCCGTGATTGAGAGCTGGCACGATCCCGGCCTGCTCCAGAGTGAAGACCCGAAGCCTGGGTTCGGACAGAGCATAGGAATGCAGGATGCGGCCGGTGGCATCCGTTGACCCGTTGTTCACGGCCAGGATCTCAAAATCGGAAAAGGTCTGCTCCAGGAGGCTGTCCAGGGCCGCAGGCAAAATGTCTGCACAGTTGTGGCAGGGCAGAAGTACAGAGATTGCAGGCATAGTTGAAGAATCTTTCTTTTGTCGATTACAAAAGTAACTTTTGCAATCGCATCTCCTATCAGCTCAGGACTCCGGCCAGAGAGGACAAAAGTCTCTCCAGTCCGGCCTCCGCCCGGTACAGGGACTCAGGGGAATCGAATTGGGAGTCCAACTCGTCCATAATGGGGGCAAAAGCGATGTTTTGTAGTCTTTTGTTCCGGGGATACTCGGCCCCCGGACGCCGGTATTCTCCGTCCTCAAACATATAGTGATTGGGGCCGGGAGAAGACGGGAATCTGTAAGGCCAACCCTCCTTGAGCTTTAGCAGGGGCTGAATGGACTGGACAGCCAAAGGATTGTCTGTAAAGTCGGCTTCTCGTATTTTTCGGCCCAGCCGGGTCTCTAACTCGGCAAAAAAGGCCCCCAGCAGCTTATGCTCGGTTATGAGCAATCCGTAAAGGTACCAGTCCGGGGATGTGATCTGTAGAATTCGTTTGAACCTGGCCGGTAAACGGGAGTGGGAAGGACAGAAGTACAGCCTGCAGGCGGCTGCTCCATAGTAGCTGTAGCCCCGCAGGTCCACGCCCTTGTTTTCCGGTACCAGAGGGTGCAGAAGGCATCCCACCCTGGTTTGCTCCGGTCCGATGAACCCCAGGAAAGGGCAGTGGTGAAAACGGGGATAGGGCTTGTCGTCCCCGATGCGGCGCAGTTCCCTGATGGCGAAGTCGTCCAGATCGTCCTCAGTACGCGGGACGCAGCTGAGCTCCTCGGTCCGACGGTGCAAAACCGCAGTCAGTCTGGAGCGGGTGAGCCCCGGTATGTTGTACAGGCCGCAGCAGGCCCCACAGGATATGGTTTCATCTACTTGGCATAGATAGACCTGGCCGGGAATGTCAGTGGGCATGGATACAGCTTTTTCGATGTTTTTCTGAGATGAGAAGAAATGCTTTCTTTTTGCAAGCGATAATCGTCAAAGAAATGTGTGTCAAATCTCCAGGCTGAATTGACAGAGGTCAGGGGCTTAAGTATTTTGCCCTATGCCCAATAACCGATTGCCCGGGTTGATCAAGCATGAAACTTACGCATACTGAATAGAGAGAAAAACAGGTGGCCACATCCATTGTTTTGAGTCTTATCGCCGCTTTCGGCGGCTTTACCCAAGGTCTGACCGGGGTGGGAATTGTCACTGTTGCTCTCCCGTTGATGGCCCTGATTGTGGATATGAAAACGGTTATTCCCATGGTCGGGCTTCTGGCCGTGAGCATCAATATTGTTTTAGGCTGGCAGCTGCGCGGCTCCATGCGCTGGGGTCTGTGTCTGCCCCTGCTCATCGGAGCAGTACCCGGCATACCTGCCGGGGTCTATGTGCTCAAGACCTTGCCTTCATCTCTTTTGCAGACAGTTTTGGGCGTGGTCCTTTTCATCTATGGGCTGTATGCCGTTATGCAGACTACAGTCCAGAAGGATCTGTCATCCGTGTGGGCATGGCTGGCCGGTTTTTTGGCCGGAGGGCTGGGCGGCTCCATCGGGGCCAGCGGTCCGCCCATCATTGTCTATACCTCCATCCAGCCCTGGTCCAAAGACACGATCAAGGCCACCATGATCGCCTTTTTTCTGTGCACCACCATCGGCATATCCAGCATGCACGCGGCATCCGGATTGATCACAGCCCAGGTGCTCAGCCTGTACGCCGTAAGCCTGCCGGGTCTGGCTCTGGGATGCATCCTGGGCCTTCTCTGCTACCGCTATGTGCCGACAGCCGTCTATAGAAGGCTGATGTTCTGGCTCATCCTGGCCCTGGGATGTCTCCTGACCTGGAAAGGACTGGGGCTGTAGTGAAATAGAAATTAGGTCTATGGTTTTCCGTGATTGACTGAATGCGTGGTTGAACAGATGTACTCTATGATGCGACTGGCTTCATAATTGTTGCATCACGCATTTCTCTGGCATACAGTTCTGCAGCTTATTCAATACTGCACCCTGATAGTCATCCATTGCTTGCTAACTTTACCTAGGAGGTGCTTCATGAAAACCGATCACATCGAACTTATCTATTTTTCACCCACCACGACCACAAAGCAGGTCCTGGAATATATCGCCCAGGGCATGGCTTCCACCCAGATAGACCATATAGATCTGACTCTGCCCGGAGAGAACAATGCACGGCAGTCAGGGGACGGGGAAATCACCCTTCTCGGGGTACCGGTCTATGCCGGGCGTGTGCCGCTCCTGGCCGTTGAGCGTCTGCAAAGGATAAAGGGAAAGGGAAGACCGGCGGTTGTGGTAGTGGTCTACGGCAACAGGGCCTATGAGGACGCCCTGGTCGAACTCAAGGATATCGCCCTCGATTGCGGATTTGTTCCGGTGGCCGGGGCAGCCTTCATAGGTGAGCATTCTTTTGCCACTGCAGAGCAGCCCATTGCCAACGGCCGGCCGGATGAGACCGATGCGGCCGAAGCCAGGTCTTTTGGGGTTAAGATACAGGATATATTGGCTCCTGCATCCTCAGTTCAGGACCTCGGCTCCCTGCATGTGCCGGGCAATGTCCCCTACAAAGAACGGCCGGAGAAAAAAGATGTGGCCCCGATTGCTGATCCGGAATTGTGTATTCTCTGCGGGACGTGCGCCGAGGGCTGTCCCAGCGGGGCCATCGATATCGATGAGGTGGTCCAGGCCGATCCAAAGACGTGTATTCTCTGCCATGCCTGCGTCAAAAACTGCCCCACGACGGCCATAGCCTTTCAGGCTCCCCCCCTTCAGGAGTTGGCCCAAAAATTGAGCCGGGAATGTCAGGTACGGCAAGAGCCGGAGATCTATCTGCCCATGGGATAGCCTGATAAGATAAGGATACCACAGCCGGCTCCGGGGCGAAGCTGGACTCCCTTGAAGGGCCTTGGTTTTTTAATCAACCGCCCTCGGGAGATCATCCAGGAAGATCAGTCCCCCTGTTGTTTGCGCAGCGCCTGTTGCAGCTTACGACCCAAGGTACCCAGCTCTTCGTTTCCTTCCTGGGGGGCGTAAGACTTCCAATCTTCAGCCTTGGCCGCATCGGCTGGGGCCAGGGTCATGCGCCGGTTGTCTGCATCAATGGCCTCGATGGTCACGGACACTGTGTCTCCAGGCTTGAGCTTATCCCACTGCACCTCGGGCGCGGTTCCGGCTTCCTGATGGATTTTGGATTTGGGCATGAGCCCGACCACCCCGGGTTCCAGGCGGATAAACAGGCCGAAATCTTCGCGCTTGTCCACGGTTCCGGGTACTATCTGCCCCGGAGAAAAGCGATCGGTTACTCCTGCCCAGGGATCACCCTCTGCATCCCGAATACTCAAAGAGATCCTGCGGGCTTGCGGATCGACGTCCTTGACCACGACGGCAACGCTTTGACCGGGGGCTACTTCTTCCTCGGGCTTATGTACCCGCTTGACATAGCTCATCTCACTGATGTGCACCAAGCCCTCGATACCCGGAGCGATCTCCACAAAGGCCCCAAAGGGAGCTGTTCTGGTCACTGTGCCGTTGACCACGGTGCCGGATTGAAATGTGGGGGCCACATCCTCCCAGGGATCGGTCTGGGTCTGCTTGATGGACAGTTGCATGCGGGGTTGACCCTTTTGCTGCTCTTCCAGGCCCAAGAGCTTGACCTGTACATTGTCTCCGGGGCTGACCACTTCTTCTGGGGTAATGTTTCTGGACCAGGACATTTCCGAGATGTGGACCAATCCTTCCAGCCCGGGGGCGATCTGGACAAAGGCACCGAAGGGGACCAGCCTGGTCACGGTACCGGACAAAGTGTCTCCTTCTTTAGTGCTTTCTCTCAGGTTTTGCAGAGATTCATCCCGCTCCTTTTCCTGCAGAGCCCGCCTGGAGACTACAATGTTTCGACCTTTTTCTTCAATCCTGGATATCAAGAAGTCGAAATGTTCCCCAACCATCTCTTCCGGAGTATCCACTGGCCGGATATCGATCTGGCTTAAAGGGCAAAAAGCGGTTTTGCCCATGATCCGAATCCGGAACCCCCCCTTGCAGGTCTCTTGCACTTTGCCCTGCACCGGAATTTGGTTTTGCTGGGCCTGCTCCAGTTGTTCCAAGCCTCCATCCGCAGTACTCATGGATCGACCGAGTCTGATTTCGTTATGTCTGCGGGAGACAACGTACAATTCCACCGCATCTCCTTCTTGATAGGGGAAATGGCCGTCTTGGTCAGCAAGTTCCTGCTTGTCGACAACTCCATCTGTTTTGGTCCCAGTATCCACGTAGGCTTGGTCCTTGCCAACGGCGATGATTCGGCCCTGTATCCTGTCCCCGACCTTCAGTTCTGTTCCTACCGTAAATTCACTGTCCTCGAGGAGCTGGGCAAAAGTTTTTTCCTGGTTTTCGTCGGCCATGATCTCCTTGTCTCCTTGCAAAGGCCTTGGTTTTGATTGCTTCCCTCAAACTGCTGCATACCACTGTCTCCGGGGGAAGGCAAATCATTTCCCTCCTTCTTTTCAGGCTTGAGAATCGGGAGCTGTTTCTATAGGCTAAAAGGTGTGGCCCCGATTGGGTGGATATCAGAGGCATAAGACCTGAAGTACTTGCTCAGCTTGGCTGAGCAAAGGGCGTTCAGTCCCGCTGGAAACGGACCTCCGGCAGTTCTGAAATATTCATTCCACGAAAAGAACCAACATTATCCTATTTCTGGAGCAGAACCCCCATGCATGAACTTGATTCCATTTTTTCTCCCGAGTCTTTGGCCGTCATTGGAGCCTCGTCCACCCCGGGCAAGGTGGGGCACGATATTTTTAAGAACATCCTGCGGGGGGAGTATACCGGAGTGCTGTATCCGGTGAATCCCGCAGCGAAGTCCGTGCTCAGCGTCAAGGCTTATGCCAGCGTTTTAGACATTCCGGGAGAGGTGGATATGGCCATGATCATTCTGCCCCCTAAGTTCGCTTTAGAGGCCGTGGGCCAGTCCATACAAAAAGGAGTCAAAGGGATTGTCATCGTTTCCGCCGGTTTCCGGGAAGTCGGCGGCGAAGGTCGGGAGATCGAGGATAAAATCGTGGATATGTGCCGGGAGGCCGGGGTGCGACTGATAGGACCCAACTGCTTGGGGGTGATCAACCCTGTTCCAGCGGCCAGCCTGAATGCCAGTTTTTCTACCCGCATGCCCGATCCGGGGAACATCTCCTTTATCTCCCAAAGCGGGGCCTTATGTACCTCTGTTTTGGATGTGGCCGCGGACAGGCAATTCGGTTTTTCCAAGTTCATTTCCATCGGGAACAAGGCTGATGTTGACGAGCTGGATCTGCTGGAATACTTGCACCTGGATCCGGATACCGATGTTATCTTGATGTATATCGAAGAATTACGCCGAGGGCCGGAATTCATCGAAAAGGTCAAAGAGATCACTTCCGGCCCAAGGCGGACTCCGATTCTGGCCATCAAATCCGGGCGTACTGCAGCCGGGGCCAAGGCGGCCTCCTCGCACACCGGTTCCCTGGCCGGATCGGAGGCCGTTTACGACGCCATTTTCGAGCAAAGCGGCATCATTCGGGTGGATTCCATCAACGATCTCTTTGATTTTGCCGGGGTATTCACTTACAAACAGCAAAGCCGGCTGGGAAAGATCACCCGCAAGTTGCCCACCGGGAACCGAGTGGCTATTGTCACCAACGCTGGTGGACCGGGGATTGTGGCCACGGACATGACCATTTCCTCCGGTCTCAAACTGGCTGAGTTCAGCGAGGAGACTGTGGAGACTCTGGCCAGCCATTTACCGAGCACAGCCAATCTCAAAAATCCGGTAGATATCATCGGAGATGCGGCTCAGGAGCGTTATCAGCATGCTTTGCAGGCGGTCATCAGGGACGAAGGGGTGGATGGAGCAGTAGTTATTCTTACCCCCCAGTCCATGACCAATGCCCTGGCCACCGCCGAGGCAGTAGTCAAGGTAGCCCGGGAATCGCCCAAGCCGGTCATTTGCTGTTTTATGGGCGTGGTGGACGTATCCAGAGGGGTGCAATACTTGCAGGAACAGGGCTACCCGGTCTTCCGGTTTCCGGAGAACGCGGCCAAAGCCTTTGGGGTTCTGTATCGATTTTCCAAGTGGATCAACCGACAGCACCTGGCCGAGTTTTCCCTGAACGGGGAGAAAAAAGAAGCGGAACGGATTGTCCGCGAATGTCTGGATCAGGGCAAAACTGGTCTGGGAGAGCTGGATGGCCTTCGCCTCTTGAAATGCTACGGGTTCGACGTCTTGCCTACTGAGCTGGCTACCAGCGCCGGGGAGGCAGGCGGACTGGCTGAAGAGATGGGTTTTCCAGTAGTCATGAAGATCGTTTCCCCTCAGATATTGCACAAGTCTGACGCCGGGGGAGTGGTTGTGGGCATCGGAGATCGGCCGGAGGCGGAACAGAGCTTTGAAACCATCATGACCAAGGCCCGGGATTACGATCCACAGGCCCGGCTGGAAGGGGTCCTGGTCCAGAAGATGGCTGATTCAGGGCAGGAGGTTATCCTGGGGCTGAATCGGTATCCCACTTTTGGTCCGCTTCTTATGTTCGGGCTGGGTGGAATATTTGTAGAGGTCTTTAAAGACGTGGCCTTTCGTTTGGCCCCGGTTGGACGCAACGAAGCCAGGCGGATGGTTCGCGGGATTCAAGGGTATAAGATGTTGACCGGATTCCGGGGCCGGGACAAAGCGGATATTGAGACCATCGAAAAACTCTTGGTCAGCCTGTCGAATATGGCTGAAAACCACCCCCAGATTCAAGAGATGGACATCAATCCTCTTATGATCCATGCTCAAGGGCAGGGAGCAACTGTGGCCGATTGCCGGATTATTCTGGAAGAGGTATGATGAGAGGCGAGTACAAATTTTTTTCCAAATAAAAAATTCGAGCATAGAACAATAAAGGAGGATTTATGGTGAAAGCATTCATCAAGCGAAGGGTGCCCGATGACAAGGCCAGGAATATGATTCCCCTCTTTCGAAAAATGAGGACCCTGGCCATGCAGCAACACGGTTACATTTCTGGCGAGACCTTGCGCAATATGGACCAGGAAGACGAATACCTGGTAGTGAGCACATGGAACTCAGCCAAAGACTGGCAGCGTTGGCTGGAAAGTAAAGAGAGGCAGGCGGTCCAAAAAGAGATCGATGACTTATTGGGTGGAAAAACCGAGTATTCGTTGTATCATACCGGTTTTTCTGAATAATGTACTTTCTCCCCACATACGGGACATGCCTGACAACCTTAACTCCACTGGGCCGGGCCATAACTATGGCCCGGCCTTCTAGGTTCAGAGGTGTGAGGGCAAAAGAACTTCAAATATTCCCCTGTCGGACTGGAAGGCTGAGCGATGATTGAAACCCATGGTGATCTCTCTCACCTGGTCCTGCTCACGGGTGTGGCGGTGGTTTTGACCATGCTGGTCAAAGGTGGACTGGAGCGTACGGTCATTCCGCCCCTGGTCGGCTATATGCTTCTGGGTATGGCCCTGAGATGGTTCTGTGACAGTTGGTCCTTGTTTCCGGCTGGGCAGCGGGTCATTCCTCTTCTTTCCCAATTGGGTTTGGTCACCTTGCTATTCCAGGTAGGCCTGAAAAGCGATATCACCAATCTCATCCGTCAACTGCGTAACGCCAGTCTGGCCTGGTCCTTAAATATTTTGGCTGCTGGCCTAGCCGGGTATTATCTCACGTATTACCTTCTGGGCTATGGGGTCGTCTCCGGACTAATCGTAGGGGCAGCCTTTACAGCTACCAGCGTTGGAGTCTCGGTCAAGGTTTGGGAAGAGCAAAGCGCTCTGAACTCAAAAAACGGGGCCTTGCTGGTGGACCTTGCTGAGCTGGACGATGTCAGCGCTGTGGTTCTTATGGCCTTGGTCTTTACCATTATTCCTTTGCTCCAATCCGGGGAAGTAACATCTCTTACCCCAGTTTTATTGACCGCCGGTCTTGGCTTTGGAGTCAAGATGCTCCTGTTCGGGGCCTTTTGCTATCTGTTTGCCGTCTTTTTAGAACGGCCGATGACCTCCTTTGTAGAAAAGGTAGAAAGCCGTCCCGATTCCACTCTGACCATTGTCGGCTTTGGGTTCATGATCGCTGCCTTGGCCGGATTACTGGGATTTTCATTGGCTATTGGGGCTTTTTTTGCCGGGCTTGTTTTCAGCCGGGACCCCAAATGCATCTCCCTGGAGGACGCCTATGTTCCCATTTATGACTTTTTCAGCCCCTTTTTCTTTGTAGGTATCGGCTTTGAATTGCAACTGGGCGCCTTGGTCCCCGGTCTGGAGATGGGGGTGCTTCTGGCTGTTGCTGCTGTAGTGGTTAAAATTGCGGCCAACGGTTTGCCGGTGAGTGCTTTGAAGGGAATTCGGAGTGGGGCTTTGATCGGGGTGAGCATGGTACCCAGGGCGGAAATCGCTTTGGTCATCATGCAAAAGGGCATGCATTTGGGAGATTGGGCCGTAGATCAGGCCTTGTTTGGGGCCATGGTGGCGGTGAGCACCATCACTTGTTTGATCTCACCGGTTCTGGTCCGCTTTCTTCTCTCTCGCTGGCCCCAAGATGTGGCGAAAAGTTCAATATCCTCGTATGAAACGAAAAGTTAGCTGATAAGAAAAATGGTCTACGCCGCATATCACCTAGGTCATATGCGACCAAAACCAAACCCGGGGCATTCATTGTCAGGCCGGGACAATTTCTGTAGTCTCAGGATCAGAATTTCGGCCAGGTTGCGGTTTTGATTTGGATGTGCGACCAGTGGAAAAAATGAGAACTCTGGGTTGTTGACCACATACAGGTACTATTCCTTTGATGAGGAAGACGATGACTACAGGAACAAAGAGGCTCGAACAGAGCTTGACAAAACATTTTGGAGCTGAGGCCAAGGATTTGGCCCGGGTGTTGGGTGTTTGTCTGGACCAAGAATGCACTTCCTATGCAGAAATTGACCTGCCGGGGGAAGACAAGAATGAATGTCTGCTGACTGCCTTTGAGGAGAGGGTTCTGATCCCAATCCAGATACGGCCCAGTCAAGGATGGGATTCTTGCGGATTGCGCTTTGCTTCCGATGAAAGCTATTTTATCCCCCGAGTGGCCCGATTCCTTTTGACCAATGCCCGGGAGACGGGGCAACTGGATCCCCAACATGCTGTGCGGGAGGTTCTCAAATCCTGCTCGAGTCATGATGCAGGGAACATGGCGGTCTTATTTGAAAAGGCCAAGGCACACGTCCGTTCCTACAGGTTTGAAGCCGGTCTCCTGCACCAAGTGAGCCAGGATCTCCAGGAGCCGGTAGACTTGCACGCCAGCATGGATCTCTTTGTTCTGGCCGGGATGATGAGCCCTTGTACTGGAGTATCCGTACCCAGTGGCCTGGCCTGGTTTGAAGTCAACCATTGTCTTTTTTGGGAGAGGTGAGAATAGAGATGGTTGATGTGTGCGTGATAGGGGCTGGTCCAGCCGGTCTGAGCTGTGCCCGTCTGCTTCGGGCCAATGAGTTGCGAGTGACAATTGTGGAGGCTGCGGACGATATTGGCGGCCGGCTGCGGACTGATCAGATACAAGGTTTTTTGCTGGACCGTGGTTTTCAGGTTCTGCAAACCGATTACCCGGAGGCCCAGCGGCAGTTGGAATACCATTCCCTGGATTTGCATCCCTTTCTGCCCGGGGCCTTGATCCGGAGAAACGGCCGGTGGCAACGATTCGTGGATCCTATCCGTTCTCCCGGACAAACCTTATCGGCGGCCTGGTCCGGCCTGGGCAGCATGAGGGATAAGCTCCGTCTTTTTTCCCTGCGCCGCAAAGTGTTGAACTCCAGTCTGCCTGATTTGTTTAAAAAGCCGGAGCGGCCCCTTGGGGAAGCCCTGAAGCATGAAGGCTTTTCGGAAAAGATTATAGAGGGCTTTTTCCGTCCTTTTTTTACGGCCGTGTTTTTCGACCAGGAGCTTCACACAACCAGCCGTATGTTTGAGTTTGTTTTCCGGATCTTGGCCACGGGTTCCGGCACCCTGCCCGGCAAGGGAATAGCAGCTGTCCCCAGGCAGCTGGCCCGATCTTTTCCTCAGGACCTGGTTCAGCTGAACTCACCGGTCCAGGAGGTGGAGCAAGGGCGGGTTAAGCTGGCCTCGGGTCAGGAGATCCAAGCCAAAGCCGTGGTTTTGGCTGCTGACGGGATGGAATCTGCCCGGCTCTTAGGACGTAAAAACAGCCCGGAATACAGAAGCGTTCGATGTCTTTATTTCCAAGCACCGGAGCCGCCAATACAGGAGCCACTTATTGGGCTGAACGGGGATGGGCGGGGTCCGCTGACCAGCCTGTGCGTGCCCAGTCAAACAGCCCCAAGCTATGCCCCCGAGGGTCAGGCTTTGATCTCGGCTACAGTGGTTGGGGAGCATCAGATGGATGATGAAGCACTGGTCCAGGCTGTGAAGAGGCAGGCTGAGGAGTGGTTCGGAAGCCAAGTCAGGGGATGGAATCACATCCAAAGCTACAATATTTCCCGGGCATTGCCGGTTCAGACCCCCCCAACCCCTGATCCTTTCCGCCGTCAGGTTCGGGTGGGAACAGGGCTGTATCTGGCCGGAGACCTGGGCTCGTTGTCCAGCCTGCAGTGGGCCCTTCTCTCCGGGCGTAAAGCCGCGGAAGCAGTTATCCAAGATTTCGGACTCACCCCCCAAAGCTCTAATCTCACCGAAGGTGTATTGGATTCCGGGAAAGGACTTTGAATTACATGCAGTTAAGCAGATAAGAGAAGAATGCATGTCGGAGAAAGCACGCCTATTTTTGACCAGACGTCTGCCCCAGACGGTCATGGATTTTTTAGACCATCATTTTCAGCTGACGTTCAACGATGAAAACAGGGTCTTGAATAAAGCGGAAATCATAGCCGGGGCCAAAGACTGCCAGGCCCTGCTTTGTCTGCTCACGGACAGAATAGATGCCGAGGTCATAGAGTCTTTGCCGAAACTCAAGGTCATCTCCAACTATGCGGTGGGATTCGACAATGTCGATGTTGAGGCAGCCACCCGCAAGGGAATTCCGGTGTGTAACACCCCCGGAGTACTGACCTCGGCCACTGCGGATCTGACCTGGACCTTGATCCTGGCCGTCAACCGGCGGATAGCAGAAGCCGACCGCTTTGTTCGGGCCGGTGGTTTCCAAGGTTGGGACCCTTTGCTGTTTCTAGGCCGTGAAGTGAGTGGACTGACCTTAGGCATTGTGGGCATGGGCCGCATAGGACAGGCGGTGGCCAGAAGGGGCTTGGGTTTTGACATGCGCATCCTGTACACGAAACGCAGACCCTTGGCACCGGAAGAAGCCATTTCCCGGGCCGAACATGTGGAATTGGATGTTCTGCTGCGCAAGGCGGACATTGTCAGCTTGCATCTTCCCTATTCCACACAGGTCCATCACTTAATAGACGACCGGGCTCTGTCGGTTATGAAACCTCAGGCAGTACTCATCAATACAGCCAGGGGAGCCCTGGTGGATGAAACGGCCCTGGTCTCGGCCCTCAAAAGCGATCAATTGGCTGGGGCCGGTCTGGATGTGTACGAGCACGAACCGGCAGTGCATCCCGGACTTATGGAGCTGGATCGTGTGGTCCTTGCTCCGCATATTGGCAGCGCTACAGAGCGGGCCAGGGTACGAATGGGACGCATGGCGGCTGAAAATGCTCTGGCCGTTTTGCAAAATGGTCAAGTACATTCCCTGGCCAATCCCCAGGTCTTTGTCAGGTAAGAGAGGCAATGGACAAGGTGCAGAAGAGCAGGAAGTGCAAAGCTCCTAACGAATGGGATGGGCATCGAGGACCACCGGCATGGAAAACGAAGCATACGACCGGGACAGAGTGCACGAATGCTTAAACAAGCACTTGCAGGATAAACTGGAAGCTGCATGGGCGGAGCAGGCTCAAGCCGGCAATCCGGAAGGCAGGGGGCGAACGGCGGAGGAAGAAAGGGCCATGGCCCTGGATCGCTATCAGCATAGGATCTGGCAGCTTAAAGACCGATTGTCTTGTCAGGTGTACGGCCCTCACACTGAGGGACTGGTAGACGACTTTATGACCAAGTTCGGGTTTGAGATAGATAAGTCAAGCAAGGGCTATGTGTGGGTACTGCGGAAGGTCTTGCAGACCGAAATCCGCTTTTACTCCATCCTCATGCAGCGTATGAGCGCCAACAACGGAGATGAATGTCTTTTTAAGCGTAAGGTGCCCCAAAGGGACCCTGATCCTACATCCTCTGCATCAAGTCCGAAAGCAGCCTCTCCAAACCCAGGCCTTTCATCTTCAACTGAGTGAATTCGTTAATGGTGGGACGGAAGGGCTGTCTGCTGAGGACCATGTTCGCTTCCCTTGGAGTCCGACTTCCCTTTTTCTGGTTGCAGGCCATACAGGCGGTTACTGAGTTTGTCCAGCTGATGGGTCCGCCCCGGGATTTGGGAATAATGTGGTCCAAAGTGGGGTGAGTGCGACAGGACTGTCCACAATACTGACAGATAAAACCGTCGCGGATGAAAATATTCTTGCGATGTAAAGGGATTTTATTCTTATACACCTGGCGGACGAACTTGATCAACCGGACTATATGAGGCAAAGCATAAGTGCGATAAAACCCCTGAATGATTCTGTCCGAGTACTTAACGACTTCCACCTTGCCCTTGATCATCAGGTTGACCGCCCGGCGCCATGATATAGTATGCAAATACGTATAGTCGGCATTGAGGACAATAACACCCATGTTCTTCCTCCTTTTGTTTGCCCCCATGAGGTTCATGGGCTATACCAACAATATGTGACATTTGTATGTATTTACCTCGATTTATAATCCCGTGTTTGGCCCTGTTTTGTATTTTCGGATTGTATGGAGTCACTGCAGTCTTCGCTTTCACAGCAGAGCATGAGGGCTCCCTTGAAACCAGGGTTGAACAAACCATTCGTTCCCAAGTAACTCGAAGCAGCATGACCTGCCAGGGCGAGCTGATCTGTGGGACGGATGTCCTCCCGGAGTTTTATGCTCAGCACGTTTATCAGCCGGTGTGGGGACTCACCCAGGGGTCCTGGAGCAAGGCAGAAGCCATGCTGGACTGTATCCATGCCTCGGCCACCCAGGCCATGCGTCCAGCCGATTACCATGTTCAGGCCCTTGAGGAGCTGTTGGCCGATCTTCAAGCTCAATGGCCCACCCTTGAGCCCCAAGAGGTGGCTGATGCTGATATCCTGCTGACAGATGCATTTTTGACTTTGGCCGGGCAACTGCGGGCCGGCCGGGTCAATCCGCAAACATTATACCCCTCCTGGGTGGCCTCGGCCCATGCTCCGGATTTGATAGCGGCCTTGAACCGAGCTCTGGGCTCCGGGGCTTTAAGTCAAGAACTGAAAAGGCAGCTTCCCCCACATCTGGGATACCATACACTTCGCCGGGCCTGGGAAAAGTACGCCCGCTTGGCAGAGTACGGCGGCTGGCCTCACATGAAAGAGGGACAAAATCTGGAACTGGGCGAAGATTCCCCTCGAGTCATTGATTTGATGCAACGTCTGGCCATTACCGAAGACTTTACTTTTACACCGCATACCCTCCTGGACACTCGTTTCAGGCACAACCTGGATGATGCGGTGCGCAGCTTTCAACGTCGCCACGGTCTGCGGGTTGATGGTATTGTTGGGCCCAAAACCTTAGCCGCCTTGAATGTATCCGCCCAAGAGCGGAGTACCCAACTCGCCCTCAATCTGGAGCGCTGGCGATGGATTCCCCGGGATTTGGGCTCACCGCATGTGCGAGTGAATGTAGCCGATTTCACCCTCACTTTTCAGGATTCCCAAGGATTTGAAACCCGGCAACGAGTCATCGTGGGTAAGACAGCCAGACGCACCCCGGTATTCAGCGACCGCATCACCTATTTGGTGCTTAACCCCACATGGAATGTTCCTCGGAGCATCATGATCAAGGATATTCTTCCCAAAGTAATTAAAGATCCTGAGTACTTAGATGATAATGCCATGACTTTGCTTTCCGGTTGGGGGGAGAAGGCCCAAGAAATCGATCCCCAAAGCATAGACTGGCAAAATGTAGACCCCAAATCCTTTCCCTATCGCCTGCGCCAGGAGCCGGGGCCAGATAACGCTTTGGGCCGGATCAAATTCATGTTTCCCAACCCATTTTCCGTTTATTTGCACGATACCCCGCACAAAGCTTTGTTTGAAAAGGTTGCCCGGGATTTCAGCTCCGGCTGTATTCGTGTGGAACATCCCTTAGCTTTGGCCATGGCTGTATTAGGGCCGGAAGCAAACTGGGATGAGTCGGACCTGCGCAAGGCTATTGCCAGCGGTCGGACTCGAGTGATCCGCCTTTCGCATCCGGTCCCGGTCCATTTATTGTACTGGACGGCCTGGGTGGATCATGCCGGGAAGGTTCATTTTCGAGAAGATATCTACGACCGCGACAATAAGCTGCAAGCAGCCCTGGCCCAAAGAACCCCGTCGTTGGAAAGCGTTGTTTATCCACCAGAACCAGACCTCTAAGCCACTGCCTTTCGTTCCATACATCTTTCTGGTTTTGTACTGAAAAGAGGCCTACTTTGCAAGGTTTGCACTCAAAACAACCAGAGCCGTTTTGTTCTCATTGAACTGGCCAAACCACTTGCCGTCTTCAAGACCCGGGAGGGATAGAGATGCATCGACGCGAAGTCATAGCCGTGCTGGCTGCCACTGGGCTGGGATGCTTGTGCCCTGGCCGAAGTTTGGCCGGGGAGGTAAACAGCTACGGTTCATCGATAGGAATCATTCAGCCCAAAACCAGGACCATTCCTGCTGATCAGCGGGAACGCAAAAATTTTGAATACCGCCTGGGTTCAGCAGTTCTGGACGTGTTGGAAGAATGGTACGGACAGGGAAACCTCCCGGTCTGGGGTCGTTCCCTGCCTGAGATCGATATGCACAAACGGGTGGTCAATATCGTTTACTGGGTCATGCACAGCATTCCCAGCCAAGAAAAAGTCTACCCTGTCGATCCAGTGTGGATAATGGCTCAAATCATGGAGGAATCCTGTTTTTATGAGTTTGCGGTTTCCTGGGCCTTTGCCGTGGGGATTTGTCAATTCATGTCCGCTACAGCCCGCTCCGTGGGAATGATCTGTCCAGAGAACAGTTCCTTGTCTGCTTCGGGACTCAAGCGTCCGGACCTGGCCTTATCCCTCAACAAGCTCCAAAAACTGCAGAACCAACGGCGGGAACTGATCGATTCCGACCCCAAGCTCTTCCAAAATACCCAGGCCAAGCTGGAGGAATTGCTTAAATCTTTGGCCGCCGGAGAAACCTATGATCATGCCCAACGCGACGTATCCCGTTTGGAGCGGATGGACCAGTTAGATAAGGAAATTGCGGAGGCCAGATCGGGATACAGAACTTTTTTGCAGGCCAACTATGCAGGACGGAGCATCTTTGATCCCAGGGATGTGGAGTTCTTTTACCGCTTTGATCAGCGAGTAACGTACAAAAAACCCATTCAAGGGATGGTCAAGATTATGGCCCAGAACCTCCGGGCCAGAGGCGGCAATTTACTGGCGGCCACTGCGGCCTACAATGCCGGTCTGTCCCGAACCTATACCAATCGGGCCCAGTATGAAACCTATGGACGAATGCCCCCATTTCGGGAGACGGTAGCTTATTTGAGTCGAATTGTGGTCAACCATCACGAAATCGCCCGCAGGATGGATTCTTGACCCCTTGTGCTGAGTTTATTTGGTGAGCCGAATATCCGACATTGCATCCAAGATTTCCGGATGGAGTGGATAGGGGTTGGGAAAAGGTGCAGGGGGCGGAAGGCCAAGATGGGCGATTGGAAGAGGCAATTGGGCCAGCTTTCGATTCCAGGCTTCAATCATCAACTGGTCCAGATGAATGACATCCGCACAGTTGTACCGCAGCAGGGTGTTCAAGTATCGCTGGTCTTTATATATTTGATAGTCGCGCCAGAGAAGAACGGCCAGATATCCGTCAAAGCCGTCCAGTTCTTCCCGGTGAATACCCAGTTGACGCTCACAACCCTTCAGGCCCCCGCGAAAACCTAATTGGGCCAAAAGAAAGCGAAGATCGATATGGGCCGGGGGAAGGGGAATATTCAGCTCTCGTCTCAGGTAGGGCAGATCAAAGCATGCTCCGTTGTAGGTCACTAAGAGCTGCGTTTGGTGCAGAAGATCGGCCGTTTGTTCCAGGTTGCAGCCGTGGACAAAGGTATGCACCTGTTTGCGGTCGTAGACGGCAATGCTGGTGATGTGGTCCAGACCGTTCAGGCCCCCGGTCGTTTCAATATCTACATAAGCCAGGTTGTCTGCAAATGATTTGAACAACCGCCACATCTCGGATTTGGGCAGGCGGGCCGCGAAGTAAGCTGCTTGCCCGGATTGGAGGCGATCAAAGTCTTCTTCCAGTTCATGGCTCAAAAACAGGTGTCTTTTGGCCGACATGTGCCTAGGCTTGCAGCTCAGAAAGTCGTCCCAAGATGCAATGCCTTGTTTCCACCAGGATTTCTCTGTTGCCGGACCAACACCCGGCAAGTGACAAAAGGTATAGGTGAGCATGAGGTGATAACCGACCGAGCTGCCTGAATATCTTGACCAATTTTTTTCAAACGGGTAACATATTTGGGTTGGAAATGCAAAGTTGTCCTGGCCTTGAGTCCTTCAGGTCCGGGCGTATTATATTTTATTTTCAAGGAGGGAAAGGATGCCCCAAGCGCTCAGGGATGCGGTAGCCATGTGCAAGACCATCAACCGTAACGGGTTTGATGCCTATGTAATAAACACTGGATTGCAAAAAGATATGCTTCAGGACAACCAGGAACAGGAGGTGGAGCTGGCTACAGATATATCATTGAACGATCTGCAACGCCTTTTTCCCCATGCAGTGCCTGGGAGACTAGATGGACAAGTAGGGGAAATCAAGGAAGGGGAAATCATCTTTCGCTTTTACGCCGCGGATGTAGAACCTGCTTCGCATATTGACGTGGCCATGGTCAAGCTTACCCCCCGCCTGCGGAATAAGTTGCATGAACGGGGGGAGCTTCCTGCCAATCTGGCCTGCCCCATATTCTATGGTACTGTGGAAGCCGATGAGGGCTTTGCTGGATGGGATAGCGGGGAGATTCGATTGCGGGGGCTTCCTGATGAGACGTTGCGCTCCAATTTTTTGTTGGCCGTTCGGGCCTTACGTTTTGCTGTGAACTTTAACCTGCCCATTGAGCCCAATACCTGGATGGCCATTGTCCGGAATGCCCGGGCTGTGGTGGATTATGTCCCGGTTTACGATATTATGGATGAATGGCGCAAGGTTGAAGCCGAAAATATGTGGTACTTTGTGCAACTTTTGTTTGACACCCAGATCCTGCATGGGCTGATCCCGGAAGTTTCAGCCTTAAGCCGGGTCCGCCAGGCGAAAAATGAAAGCGGGCAGGAAGAAACCGTCCTTGAGCACACCATACAGGTCATGCGCCAGTACACAGAACAATTGCCCTATGATTGGTTCGGAACCATGGCCTGTATGCTGCATGATGTAGGGAAATTGCATACAGTGGAGTATGCCAATGAGAGGTGGATGTTTCACCAGCATCCTCATGTAGGGGCTAAACTGGCCCGGCTCATCTTGCGGCGGCTGGAGATGTGGCCCGAAGATATAGATCTGATTTCCCATCTGGTACGCCATCACAAACGTTTCGACCCTATGCTCACCGAGCGGGGCATCCGAAGATTTAAGGCTCTGGATGAGTACCCCCGGATTATGGAGATGGCCCGGGCCAATATAAAAGCCAGGGAAGGGAGCACCAAGGCCTTCAACCATAATATCAAGTATCTGGAGCGGGCGGATATTCCGGAAGAGATGACCGAACCTTTGCTCAACGGCAATGAGATCATGGATTTCACCGGGCTGCAGCCTGGACCGGTGGTGGGGGTGATCCGGGAGGCCCTGCTCAGGGCTCAGATCGAGGGAAGGGTGAGCAGTGTGCCCGAAGCCGTGGAGTTCGTTCTCTCTTATCAGGAGAAGGAAGGTCTGGTGGCCAAGAAGGGAGACAAATCTGAAAACTCCTAGGAGACAATGCATGCCCAAGATCCGGTTGCGGCGGAGTGTGCTTTCCGTTCCAGCCAACCGTGAACGTATGGTCCAAAAAGCTTTGGACTTGAATGCGGACGAGATCATGCTCGATATGGAGGACAGCATTCCGGTCCAGGACAAGGAAAGCGCTCGCCGGGCAGCTATTGCCTGCTTGCAGGGAGCTGATTTCGGTCCCCGGGTTCGGGCTTGCCGAATAAATGATATGGGTACTCCCTTTGCGTACCGGGATGTGGTGGATATTATGGAGCAGTCCGGAGATAAAGTGGATGTCCTGGTGGTGCCCAAGGTGGCCGATCCCTCCCACGTAACGGCCATTGACCTCATCCTGTCTCAGATAGAGGCCGGTCTGAGACTCCCCCGGCGGATTGGAATCGAGGCCTGTGTAGAGACGGCCGAGGGTCTGACTCACGCTGAGGCTATAGCCGCTTCTTCTGACCGGTTAGAGGCTTTGGTCTTTGGAGTAGCTGATTTTACCGCCTCCCTGGGCGCACCCCCGATAGGAGTGAGCGGGCATGGGGAGGGCGAGACAGGAACAGGACGTTGGTACAGCGTCCTCTGCCGGCTGGCTGTGGCGGCCAAGGCCCATGGCCTGCAAGTCATCGACGCCCCGTATGGTGACCACACTGATCTGAAAGGCCTTGAAACCTCCTGCCGGATAAGTTCCGGTTTGGGCTTTGACGGCAAGTGGGCCATCCATCCCGGCCAGATAGGGACCATCAATAATCAATTTTCTCCCACCTCGGAGCAGGTGGAGCAGGCCCGGCGAGTGGTTGCAGCCTATGAGCAGGCCGAAGGCGGACACAGTGGGAGCCTGGCCCTGGAAGGCAAAATGATCGACGCCGCCTCCGTCCGCCTGGCCCGATCAGTGGTGGAGAAGTGGGAGCAGATGGGGAAGGCGTGAGATAGGGTTCGGTTTTGCCGGATTGATTGAGCATGAAACGTGTATCCCCCTCTTTGTCATTGCCCGGCCCGGATGGTTCGAATACACCGGGATCAAGCTCCGCCGGGCAATCTAGGGGAAAGCCATTCTATCTGCTCCGTACCCCCCGACTCCAGGTATTATACTTGCACCTGATGCAGCCGGGCGTAAAATCCGTCTTGGGCCAGGAGTTGGCTGTGGGATCCGGATTCGATGATCCGTCCCCTGTGCAGGACATAGATGGTATCTGATTGACGGGCTGTGGCCAGACGATGGGCGATGGTGATGGAGGTCCGACCCTGTTGCAGGCGCTGCATAGCCCGGCTCAGGCTCTGCTCGGTCTCCGAGTCGATGGATGATGTGGCTTCGTCCAATATGAGAATGTCCGGATTGCGGGCCAGAGCCCGGGCCATGCCCAAAAGTTGGCGTTCTCCACTGGACAATGATGCCCCCCGGCCGCTTAAAACAGTATCCAGACCATGTTCCAGCTTGTGCACCATGGGCCAGAGGTTCAATTCTTCCAAGAGTTTTTCAATTTCCTTTTCCGTCAGTACAGGGTTGCCTTGCAGAAGAGTCTCTCGGATGGTGCGGGCAAAGAGAAAAGACTCTTGCATGACCAAGGCTATTCTGGAACGCACATACTCCACATCCCACTCTTGAATATCCCGCCCATTGATCAGAATGCGGCCCTGTTGCGGATCGTAGAATCGAACCAAAAGGTGGATCAGAGAACTCTTTCCTGCTCCGGTTGGCCCCACAAAGGCGATCCGCTCCCCTTGATGCAGGCTGAAGGAAATGTCCTGAAGAACCTGTTCTTTCGGAGTATACGCAAAGGATACGCCGCGAAACTCCACTTTGCGCAAGGACGTCTCATGAGGGGGATTGGAAGGGGGGGAAGGCAAATGCTCCCGGGTGTCCATGAGCTGAAAGATACGTTCTCCTGAGGACAGAGCATTTTGTAAAAGATTGAACTTTTCGGCCATATCCCGCAAGGGACGAAAAAACATGCGGATATAAGAGAGAAAGGCTACCAAAGCACCCAGGCTGAGGGTCCCACCCAAAACCCGGGAACCGCCGTAACCAACAATCAAGGCCATAGCCAGAAGGCTGAGGACCTCGATCAGAGGCAAAAAAACGGCCAATATTCTGATCTGGTCCATTCCGGCCTGATAGTTTTCGTGGTTTAAGACCCGGAAGCTCTCCATGTTGGTCTTTTCCCGGCTAAAGAGCTGTATGACCCGCATGCCTTCAATGGTCTCTGAAAAACGGGAGTTGATCTCCGCCACCTTGATACGCAGGATGCGGAAAACTTCTCTGGCCCGGCGGGCGAAGATTGTAGAGGCTATGATGACCAATGGAAGGACTGCAAAGGAGACCAGGGCCAGTTGCCAGTGAATGGTGAGCAATATAACGGCAATACCCAGGAGCATAAACAGGTCTTTGAGTACAAAGGACAAGAAGTTGGTGAACAGTTCATGCATGTTTTGCACATCGTTGGTCATTCTGGTCACCAACCGACCCACTGGGGTCCGATTGAAAAAGGACAGGGATTGGCTTTGCACATGAGTGTAGAGCTCAAGGCGAAGATCATGCATAATGCGTTGACCGGCCAGCTCCATGATCACCCGCTGCCCGAAGTTGGCACCGAAATTGAGGGTGATGATGAATACAAAGCCCAAGGTCAGAAAACCCAAGCCGCTGATATCACCGCGGCGAAGTTTGGCCAGGCTGTCCTGGGGCAGGCGGGAAAGATCGGAATAGGCGATGCCTGTTTGGCCGTCTTTGGATACAAACAGGTGGGGATGCTGGGAAATGACGTTTTGAACTCCGGGATCCTCAGTATTCACTCTCAAGAGTCGTCTCTCTTTTTCCAGGTTCTGACTCTGAGAGGATTGGCTGGGTACGATATAGTGATCCACTGCCATCTTGGTCACATAGGGTATGGACAACTCGCAGAGGGTGATGATCACCACTAAAAGAAGGGAGAGGCAGACCAGTCCGGAATAGGGGCGGACAAAGGGGATCAGGCGGGTCAGGATGCCCACATCCTGGGGCTTTCCCAGGTGATCTTCCTCGAAGTAACCGTAATCATGTTGCATTCAGGGCCTCTTCGATTTCCTGAAAACGATAGGTGCGGGCGTAAAAGCCTTTTTGGTCCATAAGCTGGGCATGGGTACCGGCCTCGATGATCCGTCCCTGGTCCAGGGTCAAGATCCAATCGGCGGTATTCAAGGCGGCCAGACGATGGGAGGCAATGAGCGTTGTCCGTTCTGTGGTTTCTGGCAGCAGCTGATCCAGGATGCGCCGTCCGGTTTGAGTATCCACCTGGCTGATGGGGTCGTCCAAAATGAGTAATGGCCCACCGTGTAAAAAGGCACGGGCCAAAGCGATGCGTTGCTTTTGCCCTCCGGAGAGAATCACCCCCCGTTCTCCGACCATAGTATCCAAACCCCTTTGAAATCCCAGGACAGTCTCCATCATGTCCGCTTTGCGTAAGGCCTGGTGCATGTCTTGATCTGTGGCTTTTTCTTTACCCAGGCGCAGGTTGTCTCGAATGGTTCCGGAGAAAAGAAAAGGCTCCTGGGGGACATAGGCCACCAGGGAACGCAGATCATACAGAGAGGCTTGGCGCAGGTCCACACCGTGGACGGTTATTTGTCCCTGGCCGGGGTCGTAGAGCCTGGGAATGAGTTGGAGCAAGGTGCTTTTCCCCGCTCCGGGTGGTCCGACCAAACCCAAGGTCTGTCCTGGCTGGAGCACAAAGGATATGTCCTCTAAAGCGGTGTGTCCCCCGGGGTAAGCAAATGAAATGTATTTGCAGCTCACTTTTGGGGGAGTGTGCGGAAGGGGACGGGATGGTGTGGGGTCGACTATGGCCGGTTCGGTATCCAGAATAGCCTGGATCCGGTCCAGGGATGCCCGGCCTCTTTGCATGAGGTTGATCACCCAGCCCATGGCCATCATGGGCCAGGTGAGAAGGCCCAGGTAACTGATAAAAGCCACAAAGTCGCCCGGGGAAATGGTGTTCACAATAGTCAACCGGCCCCCGAAATATATGACCACGGCCATGCTCATATTGGTCAAAAGGAGCATGAGAGGAAAAAAGGCCCCGGTGGTTCGAACCAGACCTAGGTTTTCCTGCACATAGCCCTGGGAGTGTTCTGCAAGGTGCATGGTCTCCGTTTTTTCCAGGCCATAGGCTTTGATCAACCTGATTCCGGCCATACGCTCACGCACCGCTTCGGTCATATCGGAAAAACTGGCTTGGACCGCCTGGTAGCGTTGATGCATGCGCTTGGTGAAAAAGCGGGTTCCGAGGATGATCAAGGGCATGGGGATGAGGACCAAAAGAGTGAGCAAGGGATCTATGGCCAGCATAAAGCCGACGGCGGCCAGACCAAGGAAAACGGCGTCGTTGATGGCCACCAAGCCCATGCCTGTGGCCATGCGTACTTGGAGGATATCGTTGGTGGCGTGAGCCATGAGGTCGCCGGTACGGGTGACGTCGAAATACTGGGCGGAGAGAGTCTGTAGATGGGCAAAAAGACGGTTGCGAAGCCCCTCCTCCACCCGGCGGGATATGCCCAGGAGGCAGTTGCGCCACACAAAACGGAAAAGACCCATGCAGCAGCCAATGGCCGCGATCTGCCCGGCGTAAATGAGCAGGCCGGTAGTGTCCAAGGATAGGGTGGTCAGATCGTCCACCGCCCATTTGATCACCCTGGGGATGAGGAGTTGTAAGATGTTGACAATGATCAGGCTGATCAGGCCTAGAACCAAGACTCCTTTTTTTTCGGCAAAATATGGTCGGATAAGGGTGTAGGGGTGAGGCATGTGCGGAGTGTTCAGTTGCCGGTGTTCAGTGTTCAGCGCCGCCGCTGGCCGCAGACGCCCAGTTTGATCCGGGATGAAACGTAGAATCTGATTTGACGGTTTTACCAGAGGTTTTGCCTTGGGCGGAAAGAAGTGCCAGATTGTGTACTGCTGAGGGAAAAAAGTCAAAACCGTGGATATTGCGAGGTGGCTTATGGTCGACGAGCATGATCAAAAAAAAGGCAAAAATTGGGTGGACAGGCTGATCCGGGCCATGCAGAATCTGCCCGGAGCCAGAAGTGGTTCCAAGACCGGGGAGAAGCCGGATCCAAAAGACTATGCCTGGAAAGAAACAGAAGAAGAGTACCAAAAGTCCCAGGCTGAATGGCTGGAAAAGGTGAAGTCCGGGAAGAAAGAAGGGAAGGATTGATAGTTTTGATCCATAATCCTGAACATGTGAGACAGACAATGAGCAGACATGGCGGAAATATCCGGGAACTGGCCGATAGGGCCGAGTTGGATGTGGAAAAGATTGTCGATTTCAGTGCCAACATAAACCCTTTGGGACCGCCGGAATCCCTGCGGGCCGTGGTCAGCCGCAGTCTGGACCGGGTCGTTCATTATCCAGACCCGGAAGGTCTGGAGCTGAGAAGGGTCCTGGCCGCCAGGCATGGAGTGGATACAGAGCACATCGCTTTAGGCAATGGATCCACTGAACTGCTCTTTGCCTTACCCCGGGCCGGTAAATGGAGCCGGGCGGTTATTCCTGCTCCCTGTTATGTGGACTACGCCACAGCCGCAGAACAGGCTGGACTGGACGTATTTTCCTTTCCCTTGCTTCCGGAAGAGGGGTTTGTTCTGAACTGGGATCGCCTAGACTCCTTTTTGCGGGGAGAGGAGCTGGTTTTTTTGGGCCAGCCGAACAATCCCACCGGAATATCACTGGATCCGGTTCAAATCCAAAACATCTCTCGAGCCTATCCCGGCTCCTTGTTTGTAGTTGACGAGGCCTTTCTGGATTTCGTGCCCGGGCTGAAGACTGCATTTAACCCGGAAACTCCCAACATCGTGGTCTTAAAATCCTTGACCAAGATTTTCGCCATACCTGGTTTGCGCCTGGGATACGGCCTCTTTTCTCCACAACTAGCTGCGGCAGTTCGCCAAGTACTGCCTCCCTGGAGCGTGAATACTCTGGCCCTGGATGTGGGGGCAGCTTTTGTCGAAGACGACTCCTATCTGGAACACACTCGGGAGCTGGTGACCGCCTTACGGAAAGAACTACATGATGAGCTTGCTGCTTTGCCCGGTTTGCAAGTGGTATCCGGCCAGGCCAACTACCTCCTGTGCCGGGTGGAAAGAAAAGATCACAATGCCCTGTCCTTATCCGATGCCCTGCTGCCTTTGGGTGTGGCCATCCGAACCTGCTCGAACTACCAGGGTCTGGACAACACCTATTTTCGGGTTGCAGTACGCAGCCGGGAAGACAACCGGCTATTGATGCAAGCTTTGGCTCAAGTTTTGGGGCCTGGGCTTTCTCAACAAGTGGGGGCAAGCTTGAGAACCAGCCCCAAACATCGCGTTCCGGCTTTGATGTTTCAAGGCACCGGCTCCAATGCCGGCAAGAGCATCCTGACTGCGGCTTTGGGTCGAATCCTGCTCCAGGACGGCTACCAGGTGGCTCCATTCAAAGCCCAGAATATGTCCTTGAACTCCTTTGTTACCCGCGACGGGAAAGAGATGGGGCGGGCTCAAGTGGTCCAGGCTCAGGCCTGCAAACTGGACCCTGATGTGCGCATGAACCCGGTACTCATTAAGCCCAACAGTGAAACCGGGAGCCAGGTTATCGTTCGCGGCCGGCCGGTGGGGAATATGCAGGTCCTGGATTATGTTCAGTACAAGGCCCAGGCCTGGGAGGCGGTGCAAGAATGTTACGATTCCCTGTCTTCCGAGCACGAGATCATGATTTTGGAAGGGGCGGGGAGCCCGGCGGAGGTAAACCTGAAGGCCCACGACATAGTCAATATGCGCATGGCTAGAGAGGCCGGGGCCAAGGTCCTATTGATTGGAGATATCGACCGGGGCGGGGTGTTCGCTTCTTTTGTGGGCACCATGGAGGTCCTGGCCCAATGGGAGCGGGAGCTGGTTTCCGGGTTCGTCATCAACCAGTTCCGGGGGGATGCCTCCCTTTTGGATCCGGCTTTTGAAATCACGCTGCGGCACACCGGACGGGAGGTCCTGGGCGTCGTTCCTCATATTCAAAATCTGGGACTTCCAGATGAGGATTCAGTCAGCTTCAAGGCCGGATGGCGGGTAAATACTGGTCATAAAAACGGGGTGGAGATTGCTCTTATCGATTTGCCCCATATCTCCAATTTTACCGATTTTGAACCATTTGTGCAGGAGCCGGATGTGCGCCTGACATTGGTGCGCAAAATGGAGGATCTGGATGAGCCGGCGGCTGTCATTCTTCCCGGGAGCAAAAGTGTGGTCAACGACCTCACTTTCCTGCAGCAGAGTGGATTGGGAACCAAAATCAAGCACCTGGCAGAGGGAGGTAAGAGCGAGATCGTGGGAGTGTGTGGAGGGTACCAGATGCTGGGGCAAACCATCCGCGATCCCCATGGTCTGGAGTCGGAGACTCAAGAGATGTCCGGTCTGGGGCTATTGCCTATGCATACGGTGATGGAGAAAGACAAGACCCTTACCCTGCGTCAGGGGGTGCACTGTGCTTCCGGTCTGCCGGTGCAGGGCTACGAAATCCATCACGGTCGTTCCCGGGCCGAAGGAGGCCGTCCGGTGCTACGTCTGGGCTTAGGTGATGATCGCGGAGTGGAGGCGGAAAACGGAGCTGCTCCTATCTGGGGCGCGTATCTGCATGGGCTGTTCGATGCGGACGAGTTCCGGCGCTGGTTCATTGATCGATTGCGTCAAAGCGCGGGCGTGCAGCCTTTAGGAGCGGTTCAGGTCCGCTATGATCTGGAGCCGGCCCTGGACCGGTTGGCGGACATCGTCCGCGAGCACCTGGATGTTCAGCGGATCAAGCAGGAGTTGGGATTGTAGGATAGAGGATTCGACGTGATATCCCTGGAAATTCAAATCCTGTGCGCCCTGGCCCTGGATCAGCTCATCGGAGATCCGCAGGGCTGGCCGCATCCTGTGCGTTGGATCGGAGCCCTGGCCGCGGGTGTGGAAAAGCGCCTCCGCTATCGGATGCCCAATCAGACCTGGGCCGGGGTTTGCGGTCTGCTTCTGGTCTTGACGGTGACCGGGGTGCTGACCTGGGCCGTGCTCTGGGGACTGGGGCAGCTGCATCAACTGGCCTCAGATCTGGGCGGAATCATTATTTTGTGGACCACGTTTGCAGCCAAGGACCTGCGTGTGCACAGCATGCGTGTGTATCAGGCCTTGAAAAGAAAGGATATCCATGCGGCCAGGCAGGCTGTGTCCATGCTTGTGGGGCGGGATACTGCGGAGCTTGATGCCCCAGAGATCAGCCGGGCCTGTGTAGAGAGTGTGGCGGAGAACAGTGTGGATGGAGTGATCGCTCCGGTATTCTTCGCTTTTCTTTTTGGTCCCTTAGGGGCGGTGGTGTACAAAGCGGTGAACACCCTGGATTCCATGTGGGGCTATACCACGGGGGGGTACAAAGATTTCGGCATGGCTGCAGCCCGGTTCGACGATGTGGTCAACTGGCTCCCGGCCCGGCTTGGAGCTCTGGTTTTGCTGCTCGGAGGAGGACTGCTGGGTTATCCGGCCCAAAGGGGGTGGCGGATATTTTTGCGGGACCGGAGCAAGCATCTCAGTCCCAATGCAGGTCAGGCCGAAGCAGCCATGGCCGGGCTTTTGCAAGTGCAGTTAGGTGGAGAGGGCCGTTATCACGGCCAAACTTCACATCGGCCCCAGCTGGGAGATCCCGTATTTTCCCAGAGTCCGGAACACATTCTGCAGGCCAATCGCCTGGCTGGAATGGCTGTAATTATGACTGTAGTGCTTATGCTTGTTTTGCGGACCGGGATAGGTTGGTGGTCTTAAGTGGTGGTCCAGCTTTGGGAAAAATCGAATCTGATCTCGTTTCATCGATGCGTTTGTTGGTTACTTCTATTGACTATAGAACTATTCCGTTATCCAGGAGTGGATTGCAAGCAATCGATCAGTCTGCAGGCATGGCCTTGCCTCGATGCAGGCGCAGGGCTCCCCGCACAACCCGGTACATAAACCATATGCCGGCGGCCAGGGAAATCAGGGCTCCTAACGGTGCAGTGATGAACAGGGCATAGAGTACAGCAGCTGCCACGGACCAGGCCAGGGTCCACCAAAAGGTCCGGATCAGCCAGGAGATATGACTGGCCAGTGCTGGATGCAATAAGGCAGCATCTTTTTCCTTGATATGGGCCATAATCACGCCAATGACCAAAGTGAACCCGGAGATGATGGTGGCGGCAAAAAGGATATACATGATCCACACCAGCCGCCTGAGCTTTTCTGCCCTTTGCTCGGTTTCTGCGGAGGACATTGAGGTGTAGGGAGGATAATCAGACATTTTTTACTCCCCATTGGGATTGGAAGTTTTTGACCAGTTGACCTGATGGACAAAAGGTATTACTCTTACTTGTAATACCAGGCACAGGAGTTGTTTATGCGAGTCACAAGCAAAGGTCAAGTGACCATTCCTCAGCATATTCGGGAGAAGCTGGGCATTGCCCCCTATTCAGAGGTTGATTTTGTTGAGGATGACAATGGGGTATATATTGTCAAAAAAGACATTCCCCAGAGGCACGAGAACATTTTCGACAAGCTCAGGGGGACAGCTACAGTGCGTATGACCACGGATGACATAATGGCTTTGACCAGGGAGGAGTAATGCCTGGCGTGCTTGTTGACTCCAATGTCATTTTGGATCTGGTTCTTAATGATCCTCACTGGGCTGACTGGTCGTCGAGTACGCTCAACAGCTACGCGCAAGGAGCCGATCTGTGCATCAATCCGGTGATATACTCCGAAGTATCCATTGGTTTTCAATCCATAGAAGAACTGGAAGAGGTCATATTGATGGGAGGGTTCCGGATATTGGAAATTCCCAAAGAAGCCCTTTTTCTGGCTGGAAAAATATTTCTGAGATATCGCAAGAACCAAGGGACAAAAAGGTCTCCGCTTCCTGATTTTTATATCGGTGCTCAGGCATCAGTTTTCAAAATGGATTTGATTACCCGGGACACGAGCAGATACCGTACATACTTTCCTACCCTCAAAATTATCCACCCTGAGTAAATGCATATCTTTACAGCTTGGCCTGGAAGAACTCGAGCAAGGTTTGGTTGAATTCTTCCATATCTTTGCATTGGGCGATGGGCATATTATCTATTGTGTTCTGCAAGATCGTACTTGGCTGCATAGCCGCGAGGGGTGAGCAGCCAGTCTCCCACCCGCCTGGTCTGGGAATTGCCGATAATGACAGTACATTTCATGTCAACAGACTGGGTGTCAAGTCCATCCAGGGTGGTCAGGATAATGCTTTCGTCAGACCGGGAGGCGTTTTTAACCACACCAACCGGAGTCTCGGCTGTCCGGTGCCTGCGGACCAGGGTACGGACGCTGTCCAGCTGCCAGGTCCGGGTCTTGGATCGGGGATTGTAGAGAACAATGACAAAGTCGGCCTGGGCCGCGGCTTGCACCCGTCTTTCAATCACCTCCCAAGGGGTGAGGAGATCACTTAAGCTGATGCTGGCAAAGTCGTGCATCAAGGGTGCACCCAAACCGGCCGCAGCTGCGGCCAGAGCCGGAATGCCGGGAATGATCTGCAAATCCATCTCCTGGACTAAACCTTTTTCCTCCATAAGCTCGATGACCAATCCGGCCAGGGCGTATATCCCGCTGTCCCCACTACAGACAACGGCTGTGGTCCACCCCTGGCAGGCCCGGTCCAGAGCGGCCTGGCAACGGGCCACTTCCTTGGTCATGCCCGTGCTGATCACCTCTTTGCCCTGCACCATATCCCGGTCCAGGAGCTTGATGTAGGTGGAGTAGCCGACGATGACCTGGGCTTGGATCAGGGCTTGCCGGGCTCTGGGGGCCATAAGATCGGCAGCTCCCGGACCCAGGCCGACAAGGCTCAAGGGAGCAGGGCCACGGCCAGGGTGGCGTTGGTGCTCTTGGTCTTGGGGATGAGGAGGCGACCGAAATTGGTGTGGAGAAGGGCTGTTGCTTCGCATATGCTGGACACTCCCATGTGTTTGTGCACTGTAGCGGATGGGTTGGGGACAATGATGTTCTGCAGCCGGTGATGCGGAATGCAGATAAACTCCACACCCAGTTCTGTTGCGGCTTGGTGCAGACCGTTCTCTTCGGCCTTTTTGCTCGTACTGACCAGACATCTCAGGCTGGCCAGGGCCAGGTTGTGCCGGGCAAAGACAGAGCGGATGAGTTCCAGGATTTCCCGGCTGGAGGTCAGAGTATTGCATCCCATTCCAGCTACCAGGCAACGGGGATGCAGGACCAGATCGGCCCGGGCAGGAAAATCGGCCTGCCAACTGACTTTTACCAATGGGCCGAAGCCCACGCCGGTTTCAGCAGGGACATATCCGGGGGGAAAGCTGGTCCCCCATCCCAAGCGATCTTCTGGGTCCAAGATGTGGACCGGGCGGTTTTCCAGGAGAGCTGAGTTGATTTTTTTTATGGCGGTCACCGGCTCCGGCAGCATGTCCAGTTTGCGGGCAATCTGGTCTATGGCCGTCAGACCCTGACAATCCGTGGCTGTGGTGATGACCGCCTCCCCTTGGGTCAAGGCGGCCACCTCCCGGGCCAAGTCATTGGCCCCGCCCAGATGGCCGGAGATAAGGCTAACGGCGAAGTGGCCCTGCTGATCCAGGACCACCACCGCCGGATCCCGGTCTTTGCCCTGCAGCAGGGGGGCTATGGTCCGAACCACTATGCCGCTGGCAGCGATGAATATGAGTTGGGTATAGGCTTTCCAGGCCTGGTTTACAGCGTCCTTCAGGTGAGCAAAGCTCGATTCTTCAGGCTCGGCCAGATTCCGGGGCAGGTATACATCGGCCGCCAACCCTGATCCCAAACTGCGGGCCAGCTTTGCGCCTTGGGCAGTGAGAGCGAACACGGCCCGTTGGGTCATGGGCAGTCCTTTCCGGCCTGGCGATAGCCGTGACTGAAATCAGAGCTATACAGCCTGGACTCCGGAGTCTGGTCCGTTTCCTGCCCGGGAAGAACCAGAAAAACAGCCTGGCGGGTGAGGCCTGCACGCTGTATCTGGTCTTGCAGATGTCCCAGGTCGGTCCACAGTAAAGCTTCTCCCGGCCAGCCGATGCTGGAACCCACGCAGACCGGAGTGGAGTCCGGCAGTCCACCGGCTTGCAGCTCCTGGACCATGCTCTGGACCAGGGAGGTGGAAAGGTAGATGGCCAGGCTGCAGCGGTGCCCGGCCAAATCCCGCAGGCATTCTTTTTCCGGAACCGGTGTCCGCCCGCTCATGCGGGTGAAAATCAGGGTTTGAGTACGCTCCGGAACAGTAAATGAAATGGCCGCCTTGGCTGCGGCGGCAAAGGCGGCCGTTATCCCGGGAACCACCTCATAAGCGATTTTATCCTGCTGCAAGAGGCGCATCTGCTCCAGGATGGCTCCGTATAGGGAGGGATCACCGGTATGCACCCTGGCGGCAGTATGTCCCCGGCCTGCGGCCTGAACCAGAGCGGCATGGGTCTGCTCCAGGGTCATGCCTGAAGAGTCCATTATTTCAGCATGTTCATTGGCCCAGCTCAGGATCTCTCTGGGGACAAGGGAGCCGGCGTAGAGGATGAGGTCAGCCTCCTGGATCAAACGCTGGGCCTTGATGGTCAGAAGCTCCGGATCCCCCGGACCGGCCCCGATGAAATAAACACTTGGTGATGGCATATGTGCTATCCGCTTTTACAAATTTAATAACTAATAACTAATAACTCATAACAGGCCCGCCAGAGGCGGCGCTGACCAGAAATACCGGGTTTAAGGGCTCCAGGCGCTGGTCGGTTCCTATAGGCCGGGAACGGCAAACATTGATCTGCTGCACGCTAGGCTCCAATCCGGCCTGTTGCATTTGCTCCCTGGCCCGGTTCAGAGTGGAAAAAAGTGTGCACATGACCACTATCTTTCCGCCGGGACGAAGACGGCTGACGGCCTGGAGCACGAGATCCGGGCTGCGGCTTATGCCTCCGCCGATAATAATCCGGTCCGGATCAGGCAGTTCAGGAAAGCATTCCGGGGCGGATGCAGGCACCACGTCCAAGGTAAAGGCCCCGGTCCGGGTTCGGTTTGTCCGGATATGGGCCACTCGTTCCGGGTTGGGCTCGACGCAGATCACCCGGCCGTCCCAAGCCAGCAAAGAGGCTTCCAGACCGATGGAGCCGCATCCGGCCCCAATGTCCCAGACAGTATGTCCGGGCTCGATGTGCAGGCGGCCCAGGGCAGTGGACCGGATTTCCGACTTGGTGATCAATCCATTTTCATGAATAAAGCTTTCTTCCGCAGATCCTAAGGTAAGTGAAATCTCCGGTTTCTTTATTCGCTGCAAGAGGACAAAATTTAAGGGGGAAAATTGCATGTCGGCCGCTTGGGAGCCCTGCAAGCTATGGATGGTTTCCGTGGGCAGCTCCAAGTCCTGGCAGATATGGAGTGTAAAGTGGTCAATATCCCTTTCCTGCAGAGCCCGAGCTATAACGTTCGGAGACCAGGTTGCGTCTGTATACACCCCGATGAACTCATGCCTGGACATGAGCCGGAGTAAGGGGTGGAGCTCTGGCCGGCCGTGCAAAGACACGGTATGTATCTGGTCCCAGGGGATCTTCAGCCTGGACGCGGCGGTTTGCAGGGCGGTGACTCCGGGATGGAAATGGAGCTCCTGGGGAGGGATTTCCCGAAGGAGCCTGCGCCCGATACCGTAAAACAGAGGATCACCGTCCGCCAGGACGGCGATGGGCTCTCCCTGAGCCCGGACCGATTCGATGTCAGCCAGGACCTTGTCCAGGGGGGCCTTGATCTGTAACTTCCGGGCCGGATACTCCCGGCAGGCCTCCAGCATACGCTGGCCCCCGACCATGAGCGTACAGGAAGACAAAAGCTGCTGGACCGAAGCAGGCTGGTCCTGGAGATCAATTCCGAGGCCGATGACGTGTATAGGCATATGAAGCTTTCGTGTTCGGTGTTCAGCGCTGCCCCTGGCGGCGGCCGCCAGTTTGATCCGGGATGAAACTGGTTACGATTCAATCACCACTTTTCCCTGGTCGTCGAAAACAGCCAGGTCGATGCCCTGGGTCCGGTCGGCAAAGCTCTGGAGGCTGGACAAGGCCTTGAAAGCCACGGAGCGGATCACCGGCTGCGGATCAGGTGTGGTCCGGATGATATCCAAAGCCTGGCGGGCGGTGTTGCAGGTCTGAATCTCCTTGGCTTTTGTCTGAGACATTCCGGCTTCTCGGACCCAGGAAGCCAGGGCATGAAAATCGATACTGCACTCCTTGGCATGAGTATATGGATGTCCCAGAGCGGCCTTGACCAGTTTGCCGAAAAAACAGGCATAGGTGATGCGGGCAAAATGTCGTTGGACTGCTTCCCGCAAGGAGAAAGCCAGAAAGTCGGCCACTAAGATACACGCCGTCTCTGACAGCTCTGGATGCAGCCGTCGCATGTAGCGTTCGCTGCGCCCACCGGTGCACAAGGCCACCCAGGATATTTTCTGGGCCAAAGCCGCGTCCAGACAGGCGGTAATGGTGTCCTTGTAGGCCTGGTGGGAGTAAGGTCGCACCGTTCCCCTGGTCCCCAGGATAGATATTCCATCGATGATTCCCAGGCGGGGATTGAAGGTCTTTTGGGCGATTTTTTCTCCGTTGGCCACAGATATAGTCACCTGGAAGGGACCGGATAACCCGGTGGACACCATGGCCTCGGTGACAGCCTGGCGGATCTGTTCTCGAGGCACGGGATTGATGGCAGCCTGGCCCACAGCCACCGGCAACCCGGGTTTGGTGGCCACACCCACACCTTTCCCGCCCATTATGCTAATTTTTTCCCCTCCACAGTCCTTGGCTTTATGGAACACAGTGGCTGTAATCCGGGCCAAATGGGTGGCATCCGGATCATCCCCTCCGTCTTTGATGACTGTGCAGCTGACCTGCCCATTTTCTACGCAGCATTCCTGAATAGGAATACGCAGACGATCTCCCCCGGGCAGGGGGATGTCCACCTCCTGCGGTGCTTTTTGTCCGCCAAGGATAAGGGTCGCGGCCTTGGCTGCGGCTGCAGCGGCCGAGCCGGTGGTGAAGCCGGTCCTCAGGGTTTGTTTTTGGGCCATAGTGCTTTTTGATTTTCTCAGGATTCAGCGCCGCCGCTCACCGCAGACGGCCAGTTTGATCGGGTCAGAAAATATTTCAGGCCAGTCTGAGACAAGGCTGAAATTTCAATCTGTCCTCTGACTTTCCAGGGCCAGTTCAGCCAAGGCATTAATACAGGCTGCAGCCAGGGAAGAGCCACCCTTTCGTCCTCTGACTGTGATCCAGGGAATAGTCTCAATCTTTTGCAACTCCTCCTTTGATTCCGCCGCCCCTACAAAACCCACCGGCACGCCCACAATCAAAGCCGGCTGCTGGGAGGTGGTCTGCATGGTGTGCAGGAGAGTAAACAGAGCAGTGGGTGCATTCCCAATGACAAAAAGGGTCGGCTCCCGGCTCATGACCGCCTTTTCCATGCCTGCGGCTGAACGGGTGATGTCACGGGCTTTGGCATCCTCATCCACCCTAGGTAGGTCCAAGAGGCAGGTGACTTGGCAGCCGAGGCGCTGCATGCGGGACTGAGTGATTCCGGCCCTGGCCATGCGGGTGTCGGTTACAATGCGGCCTCCAGCCCGCAAGATCTGTATTCCAGCTTCGATGGCCAGGGGGTGGAAGCGGACTAACGCCAAAAGCTCAAAGTCGGCGGAGGCGTGGATCATGCGCCTGACAACAGGCCACTCCGGCCCGGAAAATGGGCGAGGTTCCGGAATCTCTTGGTCGATGATGGCCATGGATTGGCTTTCGATGTCCTGAGGAGAAGTGGTATGAGACTGGGGCATAGTGACCTCTGATTGTTTTGATCTGTTTTTCATTCATGATCAATCCGGCAAGCTTCTCCTTTTTTGCCCGCTTTGGGGCAAAAAAATATTTCAGATTTGCCGGAGGCAAAGCTGAACACTCATAATATGCCCACCAACACGTACCCGGCCCCTACCATGACCAGGCTGGCAATGCGCAGCCCCTGACCCAGAACCAGAATCTGGGTGCCCAGCTTGGGTGAAAAAATTCCCAAGTAACGGGGAAGTTGATGACGCAAGGTACGAACAGGAGCGGCGATAATATTTCCTAAGAGCAGGGCCACAACCACTTGATGGCTGGTCAGGACTCCAGATGAGGCCAGGGCCCCGGCAGTGGCAAAACCGGAGGTATAGTCGGCCAGGAAGCTGATGATGACCATGGACAGGGCCTCAATGGGGATCAGAGCACTGACAGCCGTGCCGGCCATGACATTTTGTACAAAATCAAAACAGCCGGCAACCTGGAGACCGAAGACCAGGATATAAATAGGCAGCACAAACTGAATAATGCGGGCCAGACGTCTGGGGACTCTGTTTTTTATAATACCCGGAATATGAGAAAAAGACTTATTTTTCAGCCTGGACTCTTCTGTGCTGTCTCCGTTTTCTTCTGGCCGTAAAAGGCGAAACCGCCCGTACAAGGCGCACAGGGCCGTCCGCAGCAAGGCGGCCAAAAGGACCAGGAGGAGGTATATGCCCCCGGGAGTCCCGGTCAAAGGCAGGATAATGAAAAGGGTTGTCGGTAGATGCAGAAAAAAAGCAGGCAATTGATTGATGAGGTTGGTTAAAACCAGGCGGTGTTTGTCGATGAGGCCGTTTTGATAAAAGGAAACCAGCATGCCGTTGGCAGCCACCCCGGAGATAAAGGCGGTGGTAAATGTGGCGCTGCATCTTTGCCCCAGGCGGGCAAAGGAAAATAAGGGTCGGGCCAGAACGGACAGGGACCGAGTCCATCCAGTGGCTTCGATGATTTCTCCCACAATAAGCCCCAGACCGACAAAAAAAACAATGCGCAGCACCGGCCAGCCAACTCGATTCACAAGATCTTGGCCGTCCACTTGGGGGAGCAGAATGGCAATCGTACCCAACATGGCCAATGACAGGCCCAGGGAAATTCCCAGGGAAAAGGTCAAAGACCTAGTCTTCGACGACATAGGGATCCTTTTTTCTGGACAGGATCAGAGTCCAATACTTTGGATCTTTGTCCGCCAGCTGGGTCAGGTCGCGGACTACTTCCTGATCCGGAAAGCTGCAACGGACTACGCCCACACTGGAGCTCAACCGACCGCATTCTTGCAGGCTGTGCACGATATGGGCGCATTTTTTGTAGGCCTTGAGAAAGACCACTGTGTCCGCCTGCAGGGCTGACTTGCGGATGCCGTTTCCCCCTTTGACCCCGGAGAGCAACAGCAGATTCTCTTCACCTTCCACCAGGGGAGTGTTGGTGGCTGCAGCTGCGGCTTGATAGGAGGTGATACCCGGGATGGTGATGATCTGAATGTGGGGGGCCAGGTTGTGCATGGTGCGCAGAAGGTAGCTGAAGGTGGAATAGGTCAGGGGATCACCCATGGTCAGAAAAGCAGCATTCTGGCCCTGTTCCAGGTAGCTCATTACAGTCCGGGCGTTTTCGGCCCAAGCCGCGCGCACGGTTTCCCGGTCCCTGCTCATGGGAAAGGGCAGGGTATGCACCGGAGTGCCCTGGGGAAGATGAGGGCCGGCCACGCGAACGGCCAGGCTGTGATCGTTTTTTGTGGACGAAGCGGTGAAAATGACATCCACCTCCTGAAGTATCTTCACCGCCTTGACCGGGATGAGATCGGGGTCCCCTGGACCGACCCCGATTCCATACAATGTCCCGGGACTTTGAGATATTTTTTTGTCTTGACTCATAATAACTCCTCGAATTTGCTGTCGCAAAGTATATTTTGATTACGATCCAACCCCGTATTGCTTCCGAACCAGGGTACGAACCTCGTCCACAACCTCCTGGGTGTAGATCTGCGGATACAGCAGACGACCGATGCGGGCGATTCCCAGCAGGAGACGGAAGGTGGGCCTGGAGACCAAAAATTCATCGACAATATGGATATTATTGTTACGCACGGCTTTGATGACCTGGAAGCCGGGTTCTTGGCGGATCATGGGCTTTGTAGGCCGGTTCATGGGACCTGTCTGAGCCAGGTAGACATCGATTTCATGGGCGTGGGCCAGGATCTTTTCCTTACCGTACGCAGCGATATTCGTTCCCCTCAGGCCTTTGGCGTCCGCAGCCGCGTTGACTCCCCCTGCAGATTCCAGAACAAAAACGGCAATGGAATCCGGGGCAAACGTCTTCATCTTGGCATGGATGGCCTCAAAATAGACCTGCTTGGGATTGCCGATCTTTGCGTTCAATCGCTCAAAGCGGTCCAGGGTTTGGTTGAAAGTGTTGATCATTTGGGCAGCCGCTTTCTGCCTGGCGGTCAAATGACCCAGGCTCCGCCAGTAATCCGTGATTTCCTGAACTGTATTGGGCTGCAGGGAGACAACCTGTACCCCCAGGCGTTCCAGACCGTCCATCAACTGGGGATAGCCCCGGTCCAGCATGGGCCGGATGAGAACACAGTCCGGATCAGCGGCCAAAAAGCGTTCCAGGTCCTGATGAGCGGCAAAGGCCGGTTTGTCCAGGGCCTGGGGAGGATAGGCCTCGTGGCGGCTGACCCCGATTATCTCCTCACTTAACCCCAGAGCATAGAGATTTTCTGTGTGCGCTCCGTACAAAGAGATGATGCGCTGCATAGGTCTTTGGGTCTGGATATGCCTTCCGGCCTGATCCACGATGACTTCGTCTTTGTGCCCGGCCAGAGATGATCCCCAAGCCTGGTTGACCGGAACTCCAAGCAGCAGCAAACAAAAGACCAAAATCCAATACCTCATATTGGCCTCATGATAACGTGTCTACAGTTTGTCCTTTCATCCACCCGAACTTCGGCCTGGACCTCGAAGACCTCGGCCAGAGTCTGGGAGTTTAAAACCTCCTCGGTCGGCCCCCAGGTGTATATCCTGCCCTGGCGGAGAAAAATAAGCTGGTGGCAGAAGGCGGCGGCCAGGTTCAGGTCCTGAAAAACAGATAGTACCGTCAGACCTCTCGCTTGGACCAATTCCCTGGTCAGGCCCATAAGATGCAGGCTGTGCTTGATGTCCAGGTTGGAGGTGGCCTCGTCTAAAAGCAAAACCGAGGTGTCCTGGGCCAAGGCTCGAGCGAATATGGCCCGCTGTTTTTCTCCGCCGCTCAAGGCAGTCACCGGTCTGAACCGAAGATGTTCGATTTCGGCCTGGTTCATTACCTCGTCCACCACATCCAGATCCCGGACAGACAGGGTCTGAAATCTGGACAGATGCGGATAGCGGCCCATGGCCACCACATCCTGCACAGAAAAAGGAAAATTTATCTGATCGGTCTGAGGCACGAGGGCCATGTGCCTGGCCAGTTCCCGCTGGGAGTAGGTTCGCATGTCCCGGCCCTGAAAGGAGATGTGACCCCGGTTGGGCCGCTTGTGACCGAACAGAAGGTCAAGTAGGGTGGTCTTTCCACTGCCGTTGGGTCCCAGCAGACCATAAAAATAGCCGGGCCTGATGTTCAGGCTGATGTCTTCAAGTACTGCTTGCTGGGCATAGGCGAAGTCGACCTTCTTGAGCTCAAAGAGGGCTGGATGCATTGCACGTGAATGCAAAGGATCAATGCTGGATACATCTGTCCCTGGAAAGACTCTGTCTGGTGAATTCATTACTGATGTTTGCAATTCTTCAATCCTTGCATCCTAAAATAGTTCCAGCATTCCAGTATCCCAGCATCCCAGGATCTCAGCATCCCAGTATTCAACTATTCCACCTGCATACGCCGGCTGCGAAAGATAACGAAAAAGAAAGGTCCACCCAGGAGAGCGGTGAGTACACCAATTGGAACCTCCTGGGGCAACAGGGCACGAGTGATGGTGTCAGCAGCCAAAAGGAGCAAGGCTCCGGCCAGAACCGAGGCCGGCAGGAGCAGGCGATGGTCCGGTCCGGTCATAAAGCGCATCATATGCGGGATGACCAGGCCGACAAACCCGATGATCCCGGAAACGGATACGCAGACCGCGGCCAGGAGCGATCCGGCCAGGAGAAGAAACAGCCTGGTCCTGGAGGAATCAACCCCCATTGATCTGGCCACCCGACTGCCCAGGCACAAGAGATTGAGGTCTCTGGCCGCAAACATGAACATCAAAAAAGTTACTCCCAGAAAGGTACAGACCAGCCAGAGCTGAGACCAGGTGCTGGAGGCAAAACTGCCCAAAAGCCAGAATATGATCACCGATACGTCTTCTTGGGCCAGGTACTTCAGAAAGCTCATGCCGGCTGAGAGAATGGAGGTGACGATTACCCCGGAAAGGATCAGATTGGTGGAGGAAAATCCGCCGGCTGATGAAGAGAGCAGGAGAACCAGGATCATGGTCACTCCGGCCCCGGCAAAGGCCATTAAAGGCAGAGACCAAAAGCCCAAAAAATCAAGACCGAACAAAAGGACTAAAGATGCGCCAAAGGCCGCTCCAGCCGATACCCCCAGGGTGTAGGGCTCAGCCAAAGGATTGAGCAGGATGCCCTGGAATACTGCCCCGGAGGCAGCCAGACCTCCCCCTACTGCAGCCGCAGTCAGGATGCGGGGCAGGCGCACATCCCAAATAATCACCGACTGCACATCCGGTTGAGCGGATTGGGTGGAGGCAGAGTCCCAGGGAAGAGAGGTCAGAATGGCCAGCACGTCCTGAACCGGAATGGACATGGAGCCCAAACAGGCTGAAGTAATAACCAGGGCGACAAGCCCCAGAAAAAGGAGGGGCAGAGAGATACCGGGTCGGGGTATGGGCATAAAAGTGTTCAGTTGTTCAGTGTTCAGCGCCGCCTCTGGCGGGCTCGTTATCCGTTATTAGTTATTTGTTATTCGTTAGAAGCCGCTAATGACCAGTCAAGTCTTCATCGTCGCTTATCATAAAAGATCCGTTCCTTTTCTGGTTCCCCTCCCTGCTGCCGCTTTGGGCAGTAGGGATGGGTCAGGGGAGGGTTCTTTTTTGCGACATGTCACATAAATCAGGGCACTAGTTTGACCAAGTATGAAACTGTCCAGTAGGGCAGGGCCCGGCACTCACTTTCAATTGGAAAGCCACTGCAAAAAATAGATGCCCAAGCTAAAAGTGAGTGCCGGGCCCGCCCTACTGGAAAAGCCCGGCTTGTAAGTAGGCCGCCCTTGACCCCAAGGGCAGGCCCTCTTCGGAGTAAATTCTATTTTCATACGAGATTTACCGGAGCTGGGCTGAAATAAAAAATCCCTGAAAGCTCACATTTAGCTTCCAGGGATTCCCATCTTATCCGCAGGAGCGGGCTGCGCCGGATCCGGTCCCCCGGTTGGCCGGCGTCTGTGTTCAGGCAGGTCTTCTGACTCCCGGATCATCCTACTTGCCCGGTTGAATGCGACATTGTCGTCCTGCCGGTGGCAGGATTCAACTTGGCTCACCGCGCCTTCCCACCCGGCACTCAATTGTCATTCATCCCCATTGGGGAAAAATTGCGTTTTATCAAAACAATTGAGTGCCGGACAGTGGCCATGTGCGGCTTTTGTCCCCGGCTACAGCGGTGGGTCCGTCCCTGACTCAGACAGGGTTCCCTTTTACGTCCAGCGCTTTGGCCAGCAAAGCGCGCGGACACCTGAACACACAAATTTCTATCATATCCAGATCAAAGCAGAAGGTCAAGGCAAGGCAAAGCTAACTTCCAGCGGCACCGTTTCCCCATATGTGCGTCACTTACTCAGTATGTTCCCAGGGATTCAAGAGTTTTGCACAGCTTGGTTCCATGTCTAGGGTGTTTCGGGTGACAACCGTCAAATCATGGGTGAGGGCAGTGGCAGCGATGAGTGCATCTATGACAGGCATCGGCTTTCCGTCCTTTTCAGCTATGCCCTGGATGTGACCCCATGTTTGAGCCACATCGATGTCTAGAGGTATGATTCGGCCTGCAAACCGATTCTGAAGGTCGATGTTCAACCAATGCTGCAAGTTTTCTTTCTTGTCTGAAGGCGGAAGCCTGGAGATCCCTTTTTGCAATTCGCCGATTGTTAATGAACTTAAGAACAAGCGCTCTTCTGGGCATGAGTTGATCCAGGCCACAACTGCGGGAGAAGGCTTCAGCTTGGCCAAATCAGAGATAACGCATGTGTCAAGGAGAAACTTCACAAGTCAACCTCCCGGGGGAGTTCTTTACTCCGCTCAAGATCGATGATCACGTCTTTGAGCGGAGAATTATGAAAGAAATTTACGAGGTCACCTTGTGGTCGGGTAAGACGAATATATTCTTCCATGGAAATAAGGACAGCAGTTTCCTTCCCCCTTTTGGAGACGATTTGTGGACCTTGGCGTAAACAGGCTTCAACCAGGCTACTGAAACGATTCTTGGCATTTTGCAGAGACCATGTTTGCATTGTATCACCTCCTGGGTCAGTATTCAGCTTTGCCTCTGGCGATGGCCGCCTGTTTGATCCAGTATGAAACTGGTTACGAAGAGGACAGGCCCGGCACTCAATTGCAGCTAAGACGTCACTATAAAATACAAATGTCTGGCCTACAGTTGAGAGCCGGGCTGGCCATCTTCAAGGTAAATCTTGTTTAATACGAATATAAAAAGTCTAGCCAGTCTAGCCAGAAAAGTCAATATGGCCGGATCATTTTCTGTGCACAGCACACTCTCATAATTTATTTGTCTCACTGGACAACCTATGAACATACCTGCTTTTCTCATTGCCGGAACCCACAGCGGGTGCGGGAAGACGACAGTCACTTTAGGCATGATGGCCGCATTGCGGGCCCGCGGCTATCAGGTCCAGCCGTTCAAGGTCGGTCCGGATTTCATAGATCCCGGCCATCACACCAGGATCACCGGCCGTCCCTCGCACAACCTGGATGGGTGGATGCTGGATCGGAAGACCAATATGGCAATCTTTACCCGTATGCAGGAGGGGGCCGATGTCCTGGTCGGCGAAGGAGTCATGGGCCTGTTCGACGGTTTTTCAGCCACCGATGAATCCGGGTCTACGGCCCAGATGGCCAAATGGCTGGATCTGCCTGTGCTTCTGGTGGTGGATGCCCGGTCCATGGCCCGGTCGGTGGCCGCCCTGGTCCAGGGCTATACCCGCTTTGATCCTGATCTGACCTTTGCCGGAGTACTCTGCAACCGGGTGGGCAGTCCGGCTCATGCCAGCATTTTGCAGGAAGCCCTGGAAGCCGCTGGATGTCCACCCTGTCTGGGCTGTCTGCCCCGGCAGGAGGATCTGGCCATGCCTTCCCGGCATCTGGGGCTGTATACGGCCGAAGATTTCCAGGATTCGGAAGATGTTCTGCCGGGTCTGATCCAATGGATCGAGGAAAATGTGGCTCTGGATCGTCTTTTGGGAACAGCCAGAGATCAGAGGTCAGAGATCAGAGATCAGGGATTAGCCCCGCCCCTGGCGGCGGCCGCCAGTTTAATCGATGATGAAACTGGTTACGAAGAGGGCTGGCCCTCGGAGAGGACCGCCCTACCCAAAAGACCACGAGCTGGGTTGCAACCG
>CAZUER010000017.1:0-46197 GCA_964619345.1 uncultured Desulfohalobiaceae bacterium | reverse complement strand
CATGTTTTCAAACAAGTTCCCGCGCAAGGGGTCCCGGCTGACCTGTTTTTCTTCTTCCAGACCCAAAAGATAGGAAGCCAAACCAACATCCCAAAAATACAATTTGGGTGTTTTGATCAGCCGTTTGGAAACGTTGGCATGCCAGGGAGGGAGCTGGAAGGTGATGTAGCTGGCCTCTAAGATGGAGAGCCATTCTCTGGCCGTGGTATGGGAGACCCCGGCATCATTGCCCAGACTTTGCAAATTCAGAAGCTGCCCCACCCGCCCAGCGCACAGGCGGACGAATTTCTCAAATGCGGCTGCCTGCCGAATCTGCAAAAGCTGGCGGACATCGCGCTGGACATAGGTTTCAAAGTAATCAGCCAAAGCCTGGCTCGGCTGAATGCCCATGTGGTGTAAACGGGGATAAAACCCGGATAAGAGAAGACTGTCTACCTGGTTACGGTCAGTATAGGGTTGGATCTCCTGCCAATCAAAGGGCAGAAGGGTAAGCAGTCCGGTCCTCCCTGCCAGGGACTGGCTGAGGGACTCCCGGACGTTGAATTGCTGGCTGCCAGTCAAAACAAAACGTCCAGGCCCTTGATCTGCATCGATCATAGGTTGAAGGTAGGACAACAGATCAGGGGTCCGCTGGATCTCATCAAATATGGCTCCCTCCTGATAGGCATTTAAAAACCCCCGTGGGTCCTCAATGGCGAATTGCCGCTCGTCAGGGGCTTCGAGGTTCACATATGTCTTATGCGGAAAGGCCATCCGGCACAGTGTCGTTTTGCCGCTTTGCCGGGGACCGGTGAGGGTCACCACCGGGTACTGATTGAAAAGCTTTTTGAGAAAAGGCTCAAGAGTCCTTTGTTGCATGGAGGAAAGATAAGCTTATACCTTTCAAATTGCAAGTAGTACTTTCAAATTACAAATTCATACTGGAAACTTCCAAACTTTAGCAGCTGTGGGACCGCACCATTTCGACCAGTCCGGGAGATCCTTGCCCTTGTCCGCAATAAACCGGTTTTCGTCGTTCAAAATACTGCTCGTTCACTTCAGTGCCCCACTGCCTGCCGCTGTACTGGCGAATAAGCTCAAAGCCGGACTTTTCGTAAAGGTGCCTGGCCAGGTCCAGGCCCTCAAAGGTCCAAAGATAGGTGACATCGTATTTCTTTGCATCGCAGAACTCCATCGCCGTCTTCATCAGACGGTTGCCGAGTCCTTGTAAGCGGTATGCGTCTGAGACAATGAACCAACGCAGATGAGCACCTTTGCTCTGGGCGTCTATCCCATCGATTACGATGGATCCCTCAATGCGTCCGTTCGCTGTGGCAATCCAAAAGCCGTCGCCTTCGCTGTCATAGCGGTCTACAAAATCAGCCAGCTCACGGGCGACCTTGGCCTCGAAAAATGATCCGAACCCCCAATTGGCCGAGTAGTAACGGCCGTGGAGCTCCGCGATACGGCCGATCGATCCTGGCTGGTATCCTTTGTGTATCGAAATCTCAAGCATTTGAAATCTGCCAAAATATAATTGGGATTCGAACTGTTAGCATCCTAATAAGCGGTCAAACATATCAGACCACTTGTGTGTCCCGTTGACCTCCCCAGAGTTGCCCATGACTTTTAAAATTTCAAGTACGGCGTAGCAGTCGGCCAGGGAGTCGTGGAATTTAAAATCATCCCGGCCGCAGATGATCTAGACCGCCTCTTCCAGCTTGGGCCATTTGATACGGAAATGAGGATGGGGGATTGAGCGGTAATGGGTGAAATTTCTCATAGTGCAGAAAGTGGCGGAAAAATCTGAGGCCCTTCTTGAGGAACTTGGTGTCAAAAGGAGGATCGACTTTTGACACTATTACGCGTTATGTGTACTATATTTTATATATTTTAGCATACTACAAGATGTGTAATAAGATAGGAGGTTTTGATGGAAAATCCTTTCTCATATTCCGGGATCGTCACTGGCGAGGCCTTTTGTAACAGGGAGAGTGAAATGTCTGAGCTTGGCCAGCTGGCAAAGGACAGCCAAAACGTTCTTATATATTCCCATCGGAAAACCGGTAAAAGTTCGTTACTTTTTGAGCTTTTCAGGCGTATACACAAAGAAAAAACCGACATTAAGACTATGTATGTCGACTTGTATGGGACACTCACTGAGCAGGACTTTGTGGACGCTCTATTCGCAGCTTTGCCCCAGGTTGAGCCGCAGTACAAGAAAGTGCTTAAAGCTCTGCCTGGTGTCAGCCTCTCAGTCTCCATTGATCCCGTCTCAGGTGCTCCCTCATTTTCTGTATCCGCTAGTCCTTCGGAGAAGAAACATCTATTATCGAAGGCAATGGACATGCTGAAATCTTTCTCAAAAAATAAAAAACTTGCTATCGCTTTAGATGAGTTCCAGGAAATTTCAGCATACACAGAAAAAGGTTTCGAAAAACGTTTACGATCATTTATACAGACCCATGAAAGGATTTCATACATTTTTTCCGGAAGTCAGGCACATCTATTAGCCGACATGTTTCAGTCGGCCCAAAAAGCTTTTTATCAGTCTGCACATAGTTTCCCTTTGCAGCACATTGAAAATCACCTTGACTTCCCTCAAAACCCTTGCTAGTCCTGACTTTACGCACTTGAGCCGGCGTAGCTCAGTTGGTAGAGCAGCTGATTCGTAATCAGCAGGTCGTCCGTTCAAGTCGGATCGCCGGCTCCATCAAAAATCAAAGGCGGGGTTTCGACCCCGCCTTTGATTTTTGAATCGATTCTCCCTCTTCTATACGCCACCACAGTTAAGTCTCTCTTGCCTGGCCCATATCTGGTCTGGGACGAGATGGATTCGCCTATTCTACCTTGAAGCGATTGACGCCTATTTTCCGGTGATTTTGTCGCTCCAGGTTAAGGAAAAGAACCACATGACATAAGCGTCATCCGTGATAATCGGGAACATGAGCAGGAATGAAAAGCCGGAAGATTGAATCCCCCGGCTTTTCAAGATTCTTACTATCAAGGACAAAAAGTATGTTACATAGAATTGAGCCGACCTCAGAAGTTCGTCACAATCCTTATTGGTTACATTTTGCACGCTGCGCTTGTGGCGCGACTCCTCATGGGAGCAGGATGTTCTTTACATCCTGCTCCCATGAGGAGAACAGCTATTCCTGGCCCTGGGTTACGGTAAAACCCTTGGAGAAACCACCGGTACTGGCTGGGGTGCCTGCAATACGGGCCAGGTAGGTATTCCCGAGATCCTTGATGTGATCGCCCACGTTATCAAAGTAGCCTAAGTGTTCCTGCTCCTCGTCAATGATCTGCTCAAACAGCTTGGCGGTTATGCTGTCTCCATTTTCCCGGCAGACCTGCAGAAATTGATTGTAGGTATCGATGGTGTCGTCCTCCAGCTTGGAGTCATGGGCGAAAATCTGTTCGACCTTCTGGCCTTTCTGCACCTTTTGGGTTGATTCAGCAACAGGCTCACCACCCAGCTCCTTTATGCGCTCGGCAAACTGCTCAGCGTGGCGCATTTCATCTATGGCCACCAGCTTGATGTTCTTGGCCAGTTCACCGTAATCCATATCATCCAAGCCGTAATGCTGATTCATGTATTGGTAGATGGCGTGGAGCTCCATCTCTCTGGCCGTGTTTAAAACTTCAATGACCTTGGCCCTTCTTTCTTCACGTGATGCGTCTGCCATAGTACCTCCTTTGGTGGATATTCTGTTTGGACCTTCAAATGCCCCCGGCCCGCTATTGTTTCCAATGCGGGGCCGGGGGAGGCTTGGGATCGATCAGCTGCCCTTCACCCCTTTTTCAATACGCTGACCAACATCTTGGTCTATATTTTTCCAGTACTCAAAGGCCCGTTCCAAAACCGGCTCGGTCACCCCGTTTTTGAGGTGGTTGACCACGTTGTTCACCAGCCGGTCCCGTTGGGCGTCGTTCATGACCTCCCGGACCAGAGTCCCTGGCTGGCCGAAGTCATCGTCGTCCTTGCGCTTGGTATACGCGGACCGGACGAACTCACCGCTGGCACTCCAGACGGCCTGTTCCGGATAGCGCTCGGGGTCGGCCTGGGGGCCGCCCTTGGAGTTCGGAGCATAGACCGGATCGGTAACGTTCTGGATTCTCATCCTGCCGCCCTTGCTATAACTGTGCACCGGGACGATGGGCCGGTTGACCGGAATCTGCTTGTAGTTGACCCCCAGGCGGGCCCGGTGGGCGTCGGCGTAGGAGGTCAGGCGGGCCAGGAGCATCTTGTCCGGGCTAGGACCGATCCCGGGGACAAAGCTGTTGGGCTCGAAGGCCGCCTGCTCGATCTCGGTGTGAAAATCGGTCGGGTTGCGGGTCAGGGTCAGCCGGCCGACCTCATGCATGGGATAGTCGGTATGGGGCCAGACCTTGGTCAGATCGAAGGGGTTGAACCGGTAGTCTTTGGCCTCCTCGAAAGGCATGATCTGCACTTTGAGGGTCCAGCTGGGGTAGTCCCCCCGCTTGATGGCCTCGGAGAGGTCCCTGCGGTGGTAGTCGGGGTCCTGGCCGGCCATGCGATCGGCTTCCTCATCAGTCAGGAAATCGATGCCTTGATCTGTCTTGAAGTGATACTTGACCCAGAACTTCTGGCCTTTGGCATTCACCCACATATAGGTGTGGCTGGTATAGCCGTTCATGTGCCGGTAGGTCTTGGGAACTCCCCGATCGCTCATCAGGATGGTCACCTGATGGGCGGACTCCGGAGACAGGGTCCAGAAGTCCCACTGCATGTCGTGGCAGCGCAGGCCGGTGTCCGCCCGGCGCTTCTGGGAATGGATGAAGTGCTGAAACTTCATGGGGTCCCGGACAAAAAAGACCGGGGTGTTGTTGCCCACCATGTCGTAGTTGCCCTCGGTGGTATAGAACTTGAGGGCAAAACCGCGTACGTCCCGCCAGGTGTCCGGACTGCCGGCCTCGCCGGCCACTGTGGAGAACCGGGCCAGCACATCGGTCTTGGTGCCCGGCTGGAACAGAGCAGCCTTGGTGTAGTCGCTGACATCCTGGGTGACCTCGAAGTGTCCGAAAGCCCCTGAACCCTTGGCATGGGGCTGGCGGTCCGGGATCATTTCCCGGTTGAAATTGGCCATCTGCTCCATGAGGTAATGGTCCTGGTGCAGGATGGGGCCGTCAGGCCCAACAGTCAAAGAATACTCATCGCTGGATACCGGGTTGCCGGCATCGTTTGTTGTCGGTTTGCGCTTGTCTTCTGCCATGGTGTCCTCCTTGAATGGGTCATGTGTTCCCATAAAAATCGTTTCTGTATATATTCGAGGCCTTAACTATATTTCGAACTTCAAGGGCTGCTGTTACATGTGCTCACCCTCTGTTTCCCGGGACGGAACTCCCATTTGTCCGCATTCAGCGCACAAACCAAAAAAGTCGAGACGATGGGTCTTGATCTCGAATCCGGTTGCCGCAGACACTTCGGCGGTCATATCCTGCAATGATTCAAGATCGGGATCGAGTATTTTATGGCACCGGATGCAGATGACATGGGGATGGGGAAAGGGCTTGTTGCCGTCGTAACGGTTGCTGCCGTCCGGAAACCCCAGTTCAAGCACCTCATTCATTTGCTTGAGCAGGTGGATCGTCTTGTACACGGTGGCGATGCTGGTGGTTGGAAAATCTCGTCTGACCTGTTCATAGATTTTTTCCACCGAAGGATGTCCTTCACTGGCGGCCAGGACCTTCACAACCGCCAGCCGTTGCGGGGTAATCCTGAACTCATGCTTCTTCAGCTTGGCCAGCATTTCATCCAGCCGTTGCTGGACATTTTCCGATGCAGCAGGATTTGTATTATTTGTCATAAGAGACTTATTCCTTATTAAGAGTCATTTTTTTCAGTTTCCCAGCATTCATTTTACCTGTCAAGAAGAATTTTGATTCTTGTTGGAGTTCATTCTCGTTTCATACGAGGGCGGGGAACAATGTCTTTAAAACGCCCGGAAATCAGTGTAAGGTCGACCTTCTCTTGACAGATGCATCATGCCGGACATGAATAGAGCATTCTCTACGAAAGGATGGACCACATGCAGCCTGGCAACCCAATCATTGCCAAGAATGCCGAACCTATGATGGACCCGGGACAGTTCAGCTCATCTGCCCTGGGACTTCTCTTATGGTGACATATTCTCGATCAACCTGATGGCCCTGATAATGAAAAATCTCCCCGCTCTGGTAGCAGCATGTTTGCTCATGTTCGCTGTGACAGGCCTGTTGAGCTGTGCTTCAAGGCCTCCTGAAAACCTTTCTTCACAGCTGGAGATCCCCACATCCTTTACTCAGAATGGGACGAGGAAGGTACCGGATAGATGGTGGACTGTGTTCGGGGACCAAAACCTGAACGCCCTGATCCATCAGGCACTTCAATCCAACTTCAACCTCAAGACAGCCTGGCAACGACTTCAAGAGGCCCAGGCCATCGTGGACCGGGAATCGGCCTCTCTTTATCCAGATCTTCAGGGAGTGTCTGAGGGTGAAGTGGGTGGCTCTGATAACGAAACCCGGGAGATGCTTCAGCTGGGACTTACATCGTCATACGAAATGGATCTCTGGGGCCGGATTCACTCCAGCATTGAGGCACAGCGATACAGGGCACAAGCCACCCGCTCCGATTACCTCACAGCTGCCCTTTCCCTATCAGCTGAGGTTGCCCGGACCTGGTACCGGCTGGCCGAAACCAGGGCCCAACTGCAACTCTTCGATGAGCAGATAGATGCCAACCAAACAACCCTTCATCTCCTCAAATCCCGTTTCAGAACCGGCCAGATCCGGGCAGTGGACGTCCTCCGCCAGCGTCAGCTCCTGGAATCAACTCGTGAACAAAGAGCGGTTGCACAATCCAGACTACAGGTCCTGGAGCATCAGCTGGTCGTTTTGCTGGGTCGTGCTCCTCAGAAAGGAATATATTCTACACATTGCTCATTGCCGGAGATCCCCCCTCTGCCCGATCCCGGGCTTCCTGTCGGGCTGATACGCCGGCGTCCGGATGTAGCCAGCGCGTATCAACAGCTGCAAGCCGCGGACATGGATTGGGCCGCCGCCATAAGCAGCCAGTATCCCCGGCTGACCCTTACGGCCTCCCTGAATACTTCTGAGGATAACGTCACCGATCTTTTCCAAAATTGGGCCCGCTCTTTTGCCGGCAACCTGGTGGCCCCCCTTCTGGATGCAGGTCAGAGAGAAGCGGAAGTCGGGCGCACCAAAGCCCTCAGGAGGCAACGCCTCTATGAGTACGGTCAAGCTGTTTTGAGGGCATTTCAGGAGGTGGAGGATGCATTGATCCAGGAAAAGAAGCAAAGAGAGCGAATCAGTAGCCTGGAAAAGCAGGTCCGTTTGGCCGGTGAGGCATATAATCGGCTTCGCATAGAATATTTCAACGGCGTCAGCGACTTCATTGATGTCCTCACGGCACTCACCGAAAAACAACAACTTCAGCAAGACCTTCTTTCCGCAAGGTTGCTCCGTTTGGAGTATCGGATTGCCTTGTATCGGGCCTTGGCCGGCGGCTTCCACACCAAAAGGGAGAAGAAAAATAATACACCAGAGCAACCTTCCTGAGCTGTACAAGCTGCAGTACTTGGCTAGAGCTCCATAAATATCAACGCAAAAAAAGGGTTTTGACGTATGTCCAATGGTCAAGAGACTGAGGCAAATACACGAAGCTCCATAGGATGGAAACTGACCTTGCTCATCTGCATTCTCATATTCCTGGCCGGAGCTGGGATTGTAGCTCTTATCTATTCCACAGAACCTACAGCGGTCCGCTCTGGAGCAACGAAAAAGAGCGACATGCTTGTGCAGGTAACAAAAGGACAGAGAGGAACGTTTCGCCCTACTATTGAAGCTATGGGAACGGTTGCCCCGGCCCGGGACCTTATCCTCAGACCCAGAGTCTCGGGAGAGATTGCAGAACTTTCTCAATCCTTCACCCCGGGCGGGTATGTCATGCAAGGCCAAACATTGCTGCGAATCGACCCATCTGACTATAAAAATACTATAGAACAAAGAAAAAGCCAGCTTCGCCAAGCTATTGCAGATAAAGACATTGAAATGGGACGGCAGTATGTGGCCAAGCAGGATTATCTGGCTCTGGAGGAAACGCTCTCCCAAGAGAGAGAAATGCTTGTCCTGCGTCAGCCACAGCTGCGCACTGTTCAGGCCAGGATTGATTCTGCCCGGACAGCTCTGAACCAGGCCGAACTGGAGCTGGAAAGAACGAACATCACCGCTCCATTTGACGCCCACATCCTGAGCCGCAATGTAAACCTTGGATCGATGGTCACTGTGGGGGATAATCTGGGCCGGTTGGTCGGACTGAACACCTATTGGGTTGAGGTGACTGTCCCGGTTGCAAAGCTCAGATGGCTTTCCTTTCCAGACGATTCCCCAAAAGCCGGGTCCAAAGTTCGGATCCGGAACCGCTCTGCCTGGCCGGAAGGTGTGTATCGCCATGGCTCTCTGTACAAGCTTGTGGGGGCACTCGAAAAGCAAACCCGTATGGCCAGGGTTCTGGTCACGGTTGATGACCCCCTCGCGCGTCGCAAAGAAGAGGGCGATAAGCCTGGGCTGATCATCGGATCCTTTGTGGAAGCACGGATTCAGACTCAAGAGGTCAAAGACGTCATCCGATTGGAACGCAGGTATATCCGCAAGAACGACACGGTGTGGATAATGAAGAACGATCGGCTGGATATCCGGGAGGTGGAAATCGTCTTTCGAAATGCTGATTATGCGTACATACAAAGTGGCATGCAGGAATGGGAGCAGGTGGTAACGACCAATCTGACCACCGTGGTTCAAGGAGCAAAGCTCCACCTGAAGAAGACCGAAACACCACCTCCAATCAGTTCTGGCCCCGGGAAGGCTCAATGAAGACAGGAGGTGAAAAATGCCCTTTGAGTTGAATCATACATGAGCGATTCTCCAAAACCTTCCCCTGGCCAGCAGAGCCTCACCGGCCCTATAGCCTGGATGGCCCGCAATTCCATAGCTGCCAATCTCCTTATGCTCATATTCCTGGGTGGCGGCCTGTGGACGGCATTCACCATCCAAAAGGAAGTCTTCCCCCAATTCCAGCTGGATATTGTTCGGGTCAGTGTCACCTACCCCGGCGCTTCTCCGGCTGAAGTGGAACAGGGGATCATCCTGCCCGTGGAGGAGGCCATTAAGGGAGTGCAAGGAATCAAAGAGATGACTTCCAGGGCTTGGGAGGGAGCCGGCAGAGTTCAATTGGAGCTTGTTTCCGGAACGGACCGGATGAAGGCTTTCCAGGACATCGATCAGGCAGTGAACCGGATCCGGACCTTTCCTGACGATATAGAGGAGCCTGAGGTCGAGCTTGTCTCTCGACAACGGGACGTGATGGAGATCGGCCTTTTCGGCGACGTGGATATCTGGACCCTCCGCCAGCTGGCCGAGAGACTCCGCGACCAGCTCTTGAATAATCAGGCCATCACCCAGGTAGAGTTCGGAAATGTCCCTGAATACGTCGTCCATGTGGAGATTCCGCACCACCGCCTCCGGGAGCATGATCTTACCTTGCGGGACGTGGCCGATACCATTGAAAGATACAGCCGGGATATTCCTGCCGGAGACATTGACACCAAGAACGGCGAAATCCTTCTGCGGATGCAGGAACGCAAGCAATGGGCAGAGCAGTTCCAATCCATCCCCATTATTCCCTCTCAAACCGGCACGACAATCACTTTAGCTGATCTGGCCAGTGTCCAGGATGGCTTTGAAGAGGCTGGATTCCACTCCAAGTTCAACCGCCAACCCTCCGTGGAAATCGAAATATTCCGAGTGGGGACTCAATCTCCCCTCAAGATCGCCTCTGCGGTCAAAACCGTCCTCCAGGATTTTGAAAGCACTCTTCCGCCCGGAGTCCAGGTCCGGATCGACAGCAACCGGGCCAAAGACTATCATGACCGGCTTTTCCTCCTGATAGAGAATGGAGCCATTGCCGTGGTCATCGTGCTCTTCATCCTGGCAGCCTTTCTGGAATATCGGCTGGCCTTTTGGGTCATGATGGGTATGACTATATCCTTTGTGGGCGGTCTGATATTTTTGCCCCTTATAGGGGTGAGCATCAATATGATTTCCATGTTCGCCTTTCTTATGGTCCTTGGGATAGTGGTAGACGACGCCATTATCGTTGGGGAGAACATCTATGAATATCGCCAGCAAGGCCTTGGCTTCATGGAGGCCGCCATTCAAGGGGCCAGGGATATCTCCTGGCCGGTAACCTTCAGCATCCTGACAAATGTGGTGGCTTTCGTTCCCCTCATGTTCGTCCCCGGAACAACTGGTAAGTTCTGGTGGCCTTTACCGGCGGTGGTCATCACGGTTCTGATCGTCTCGCTTATGGAGGCCCTGTTCATCCTTCCGGCCCATCTCGGGCACAGCTCCGGAAAGCCGGGCACACCGCTTGGCAGCTCCGTGCGAGCCTGGCAGCAGACGTTCGCCCAGGCCTTCAATCGGTTCACAGACCGATATTACCGGGCCTTTCTACGAACCTGCCTCCGCCACCGCTACATCACTCTGAGCGCTGCGGTTACTCTCCTGATAGTGGCCGGCGGATATGGGTACAGCGACCACATGGGCATGATCATGATGCCCGAGGTCTCAGCCGACGAAATCGAGGCCGGTGTCTCTCTGCCTGTGGGCACCACGCCGGACCAGGCAGCCAAAGTGGCCAAGGAAGTTACGGATTCCACCCACCATATGTTCGAAAAACACAATCTGTACAGGGCTGCGGAAGGCATCAAGACCAATGTCAGAGGTCAGGATTTTATAGATGTAGAGATCGTCATGAAACCTCCTGACGAACGGGACCTGACCGCAGCCGATGTGATTGATCTATGGCGAAAGGAGATTGGCAGCATCGAGGGTGTGGACCAGATCACTTTTGAGGCCGAAAGGGGCCCCGGGGGGTATCGGGATGATATCAGCGTTGACTTGAGCCATTCCAGCATTGATGTTTTAGAAAAGGCCAGCCGGGAGTTTTTTGAGCGAGTGGAACGATTTGAAGCGACTCGTGATGTGAACGACAATTACAATAAAGGGAAGGCCCAATTCGACTTCAAGCTCCGACCTGAAGGAAGAAACCTGGGATTGACCCCTGCAGATGTCGGAGGGCAGCTGCGGGATGCCTTCTTTGGGGCCATCGCCCTGCGCCAGCTTCGCGGAATCAATGAGGTGGAAGTGCGGGTCAAGCTCCCGGAATCTGAAAGGAAAGCCCTTCATCATTTGGAGGACTTTGTTATTCGCACCCCCGATGGCACTGAAGTCCCCCTGATGGAGGTCGTGAGCATGGACCGGGGGGAAGCCTTTACTTCCATCCATCGCCGGGAAGGCCGCCGGGTGGTGACCGTGGGTATGGATGTGGAGCCCAAAAGGGCTACAACCAGGGTTTTGGCCATGCTCAAGTCCGAAGTGCTGCCCCAGCTGAGGTCTGATTTTCCGGGGATCACCTGGAGCTTTCAGGGCAGCCAGGCGGAAATGCGCGAATCCACACAGGCCCTTTGGGGTGGCTTCGCCCTGGCCATGGGCGTGATCTACGCCCTGCTGGCCATCGCTTTTGGCAGCTACCTGCAGCCCCTGATCGTCATGACCGCCATCCCCTTTGGCATCGTCGGTGCTGTCATCGGCCATATTCTCCTTGGATACGACATCTCCCTGATCAGTATCATGGGAGTCATCGCCCTTTCCGGGGTGGTGGTCAACGACTCCCTGATCATGGTCGACTACGCCAACCGCAATCGGGCAGACAAATCAGCATTCGATGCCATCCACCAGGCCGGCCTGCGTCGATTCCGGCCCATTATTCTGACCACATTGACCACCTTCGGCGGACTCACTCCGATCATTCTGGAAACCTCCCGCCAGGCCTACTATCTCATCCCCATGGCCATATCATTGGGGTTTGGCATTATCTTCGCTACATCCATTATTCTTCTCATCGTGCCCTGCCTGTACATGATGCTTGAGGACATCGTTTCATTGAGTAACTTCAATCGAAGCTATGAAAGTCAACCTTGATCTGCAGCTTGCTCTTCACGGGCATTATGAAAGCCAATACAGAAGGTGCATGCATCCTGTGCCAAGTCTTATACTCATGATGCTTTCGATTCTGACCCAGCCGACAAAGACAGAGTCTCGGCGAAATGACAGGCTGCAAGATGTCCGTTGCCCATATCCCGCAGCTCGGGCGGATGCGTGAGGCATATGTCCTGCTTGTACCGGCAGCGGGGATGAAAGCGGCAGCCCCCTGGAGGGTCGGCCGGGTTGGGCACATCTCCCTGAAGCAGTATGTCTTCTGCAATCTTGACCTTGGGATCAGGCACCGGCACCGAAAGCATCAAGGCTTCTGTATAGGGATGCTTGGGGCTGGTAAACAGCTCTTGGGTCTTTGCAAGCTCAACGATCTGCCCCAAATACACGACACCTACCCGGTCGCTGATGTATTTGACCACTGAAAGATCGTGGGAAATGAACAGATAGGTCAGTCCAAGGGTCCGCTGTAATTCTTTGAACAAGTTGATTATCTGAGCCTGCACCGAAACATCCAGAGCCGAAACAGGCTCATCGGCCACTATAAGATGAGGATCAAGGGCCAGGGCTTTGGCTATGCATATCCTTTGGCGCTGTCCTCCGGAAAACTCGTGGGGATAGCGGTTCTTATAATCCTGATTCAGTCCAACAGACTCCAAAAGCTCTGCCACCCGCTGCTGCCGCTGCTTATTTGTGCCTATCCTGTTGACCAGCATCGGTTCGCTTAAGATACCGCCTATGGTCATCCGCGGGTTAAGTGAGGAGTAAGGATCTTGAAAGACAATCTGCATCTCCTGACGCAACTTTTTGAGATCCTTGTTCGGGAGCTTGGCCACATCCACATTTGTGGGCTGACCATCCTTGCCCGCCAGCTTCCTGCTCTGAAAGAAAATCTTCCCGGCTGACGGTTCAATAAGTCGCAGGATGCTCCGCCCGATAGTCGTCTTTCCACACCCGCTCTCGCCCACCAGGCCGAACGTCTCCCCGGAAACAATGGACATGCTCACATCATCCACCGCATGCACATAACCCACAACCCTGCGCAGTACGCCTTTGTGGATAGGGAAATAGGTCTTTAAATGCTCTATGTTCAGCAGTGTATCCTGTGCGCTCACTCCATCTTACCCCTAGTGCTCGGATCGTTTACAGGCATTGCTAAGCCCAGCTGCGGCTGCTCATTCACCATCCTCCTGCCTCTTTGAGCTTCACTCCCCGTGCAGCCAGCAGGCCACCCAGTGATTGGGAGTTTTCTCCACCAACGGGGGAGGAGCGTTGCGGCATTGCTCAAAGGCATGCTGACAGCGAGGTTCGAACGGGCACCCGTCCGGGATGTGCAAAGGATCGGGAACCACGCCTTTGATGGGAATGAGCTTATCCTCCTTGCTGGTGGACAGGGAGGGAACAGAGATCATCAGCCCCTGCGTATAGGGGTGCAGTGGGTTGTGAAAGAGCTCCTCAACTGAAGTCTTTTCAACGATTCTGCCCAGGTACATAACGGCTACGTCGTGGGCCATTCTGGCGATGACTCCGAGGTCATGGGTTATGAACTGAATGGCCATATTGAACTCTTTCTGGATCGAGTTCATTAAATGCAACACTTGGGCCTGAATGGTCACGTCCAGGGCAGTGGTCGGCTCGTCGGCTATAAGCAGGTCCGGGTTGCAGGACAGGGCCATGGCGATCATTCCCCGCTGACGCATGCCCCCTGAGAGCTGGTGCGGATAGGCATCCACACTGGATTCAGGGGATGGAATGCCCACGGCCCGGAGCATGGAGATGGCCTTTTCCCTGGCCTGTTTTTTGGACATGCCCTGATGCAGCTTGATGCTCTCCATTATCTGGTCGCCCAAGGTGTAGAAGGGGTGCAACGAAGTCATGGGTTCCTGGAAGATCATGGCAATGTTGTTGCCCCGGATGGAACGCATTTTGCTCCCTTTGGGATCAAGCTGCTCCAGATGAATGTCCCGGCCTTGGTGGTGGTAGATGATCTCCCCGGCCACGATCCGGCCAGGCGGAGTCTGCACCAGCCCCATGATGGACAGGGCAGTAATTGATTTACCGCAGCCGCTTTCGCCGACTATACCCAGGGTCTTTCCTTTCTGGATACTGAAGTCGACCCCATCCACAGCCCGCACCACCCCTTTGGGGGTAAAGAAGTACGTTTTCAGGTCCTTAACTTCGATAAGTGCCGACATATGTCCTGCTTGTATCCATAACTAAAGGTACCTGTTGAGACGGAACTGCGAGCAGAGTCCGGCTCATCTCCGGCTCATCTTTGTAAATACGGGTCAATGGCATCCCGCAGCCCATCCCCCAGGAGATTCACCGCCAACACGGTCACAAATATGGCGAATCCTGGCGCAATAGTCACCCACGGGGCACTGTGCAGGTAGTTGCGGCCCTCGCTGAGCATAGTTCCCCATTCCGGAGTGGGCGGCGTGATCCCAAGTCCCAGAAAACCGAAGGTGGCCAAAAGAAGAATGGTATCGGCCAGCCCCAGGGTGGCCACCACTAAAATGGGTCCCAAACAGTTGGGCAGGAGGTGCTTCCATAATATACGGGTTGTTCCCGCTCCCACCGCCCTGGCGCTTTCCACAAATGCGCTTTCTTTGACCGAAAGTGCCCTGGAACGGGTCAGACGGCAGGTGTAGGACCAATAGGTGACCCCGATGACTAAGATGACATTCAGGGTCCCGGATCCCATGACCACCAATACGGCAATGCCTAAAATCAATGGGGGCAACGCCAAGAGAAGATTGACCACACCATTGACCAAGTCGTCGATCATGCCTCCGAAATAGGCCCCCATAAGGCCCAGGCAGACCCCGATGATGGTGTTCATAATCTGAGCGGCCAAGGCGACCAAAAAGGTGATCCTCCCCCCGTACAGAACCCGGGTCAAAACATCGCGTCCAAACTCGTCTGTACCCAAAACATGGGCGGCTGTGGGCGCTTGACTCACAGCGCTCCAGTCCGGCTCGGACGGAGCATAGGGAGTACACAGCGGTCCGATGAAGATGGCAAAGAGGATAAGGACAAAGAGGATGGTCCCGATGGTCAGATTGCTGTATTGAAATATCTTCATGGGCATGCCCGGCTTAGTCGTATTTTATGCGCGGATCAACGCAGCCGTAGCTTAAGTCGACCAGGAGGTTGATGACGATAAACGAAAAGGCGATGACCAGAATAATGGCTTGGACAACTTGGATGTCTCTGCCGTAGATGGAGTCGATGAGCAGGGTTCCGATCCCGGGCAGGACGAACACCTTTTCAATGACCACAGTGTTAGCCAGCAAAGTTCCGAACTGAAGACCAATGATGGTGATGACCGGCGGAATGGCGGTGGGGAAAATATGCTTGAATCTCACCTTCCATTCAGAAAGACCCTTGGCCCGGGCAGTTCTGATGTAGTCGTCGTGGATGATATCCAGAACTGAGCCCCGGGCGGTCCGGGCAATAAGCGCGGCATAGGGTATGCCCAGGGAAACGGCCGGCAGGAGAAGGTGCTTCAGGTCTCCTCCCCCATAACCTATGGTCGGCAGGAGTCCCAGCTTGACACCCATAAGATACATGAGCATGAGGCCGAGCCAAAAATTGGGGATGGATTTGCCCATAACCGCACCGGTGGTGACCAGGGAGTCGATAATTCCCCCCGATCGAACGGCTGCTGTGAATCCAAAAGTGAGGCCGACGGCGATGGCGATGCATATGGCAAACAGGACCAGCTTGCCGGTGGGGACCACCCGGGTTTTGAGAAGATCGCTGACCGGTTCGTCCCGCATGATGGAGTATCCAAGGTCCCCCCGCAGCAAATTGCCCGCGTACCGCGCAAAGCGAATGGGCAATGGATCGTCCAGTCCCCATTTCTCTCGGATCTGAGCCACCAGCTCAGGGTTGGATTTGGTCCTGGCGCTGCCCTTCAGAAGGGCGGCATCGCCGGGCATAATATTCAAGAGGATGAAGATGACGATGATCACGGCCAAAAGGGTGGGAATCGCCTGCAGGACCCTGCGGATAATATAGGCGATCATGAGCGTTCACCTGTTATGCCTTGAGAAAAATACATTTCTGGGCCTGTCAAGACTGGAAAAAGCAGGAAGCATTTTTAGCCTCTTCGCTCCCGGCCGAGTATAAGCCTGGGAACGAAGAGGCGTGCACCCTTACTGCTACCAGGTCTCTACTTCCTGGGGCTGCGGTCGTCGACCCAGACCTTGGAATAGTCCTGATAGGCCAAGTCCTGGGGCATCTTTTGCAGGCCATGCACCCAGGGCTGATAGGCCATGACAGCCTTGTTGTAGTTGAAAGGCCAGGTGGGCAGATCATGCATGAAGATCTTCTCCGCTTCTTGAACCAGTTCGATCCGTTCCTGTTGATCCACGGTCTTGCTGGCCTTTTCGATAAGCTTATCGAACTCAGGGTTGGAGTAAGCCGCATCGTTGCCTTGGGCCCTGGTGTTGGTGCTCACGAACCGACCGATGTACTCCACTGAGGAAGTTGTTCCGCCAAATGAGGTGACCTTGGCCTGAAAGTCTCCTTCATCAGTACGTTGGTGGCGGGTAGCCGATTCAACCGGATCAACGGTCACTTCAATGCCCACTTTTTCCAGGTAGGACTTGAAGGCCACTGCCAATGGGGCTCCCCAGGACCGTGCTCCAACCGCTCCCATGATCTCCAGTTCAAAGCCATCCGGATATCCGGCGTCTGCCAGCAGCTCCTTGGCTTTTTGCGGATCATAGGGAATGCCTTGGAGATCGGGATTGAAGGCCGGCAGCCCTTTGGACAGATACCCAGTGGCCGCAAAGGCCTTGTTTCGACAGTAGGATTTGACCAGGGTCTCGGCGTCGATGGCATATCCAATGGCCCGCCGCACCCTTCTGTCCTGCAACGGCCCCCACTTGGTGTTGAACAGGAGGTGACGGGTCCACAGCTCGGGCACTTCCAGAAGATAGTTCTTATACTTTTCATTTTTTTGATAGTCCACATACTGGGCTGAGGTCAAAATGGTCAGGTCCAGCTCCTTGGACTCGAAAGCTGCCCGCCGCGTCCCAGGCTCCAGCACGTCCTTGAACACGACCTTGTCCAGGTACGGCCGGCCGCTGTAATAGTCTTCAAATGCCTTGAGCTCGATCACCTTGCCCTCCCACTTGACGAACTCAAACGGTCCGGCACTGATCGGCGATTTGCTGAACTCCTTGCCCATCTCTTTGACCGCTTCCGGAGGAACAACGGCACAGGCGGGCTGGGTCAGCTTCTCCAGAAAAAATACGTCCCGCTCGGTAAGCTCAATCTTTAAGGTATGATCGTCAACCACAGTGATTCCGGAGACGTGATCCGCCTCTTTGTTTTGATAGGCCTCTACCCCTTTCACACTGTCCAGCAGCTTGGAGGGAGCGGCTTCCACCTCCGGGTCCACCAAGCGCTCAAAGGAGTACTTGAAATCAGACGCGGTAACTTGACCATAGCCTTTTTGAAATTGCACTCCTTGGCGCAGATGAAAGGTGTAGGTCTTCCCGTCCTGACTGGCGTCCCAGCTCTTGGCAATGCCCGGCACAACCTCCAGGGTATGCTTCATCCGGACCAGCCCCTCCATGAACTGCTTGACGACTTGGATGTCCTCGGCCCGTTCAATGGTCAAGCGCATGGGATCCATGGACACGTGAGCACTGTAGGTCTGGGGAACGATCAGCGTTCCGCCCTGGGTAGGATTTTTTTCCGCCGCCCAGGCAGAGGTAAGGGTTAACCCGACCACAGTTAGACCAATAAAAAGATTCAACAGAAATAAACGTCTCATCGAAGCCCTCCTTGTGTTGGTACTGTTTGTTCCTGAAAAGAGATTCCTTCCTTTAAAAGCTCACTCAAAACCGGCTCGTATACTTCCGATTGGACCGGTATGTGGACTCCGTGCAAGGAAATACGGCCCTGGAGCATGAACTTGGCTCCAATGGCCGCCGGCAGGCCCACTGTGCGAGCAATGGATGAATCGCCTCCAGGTTGGCCGTACTCGATAAGGGTACACACTTTTTTGAGCTCCTCCAGGGAGGTGGGGAGCCGGAAAGAAATCTCGTCCTGAAGGATGACCATGTCCCGTTCCAACGGGCCGTAAGCCATCTTGTCCTGCATGGCATGCAGAAGAACGTCAAAAGCAGAGGTGAGATCGCCGGGGATGGGAAATTCAGAGAACAGATCAAGCCATTTCAGCTTTTTAATAAACGCGGAATCCCGATCGATATGCAACCTGTCAGCCACAGCCTGATGCATATCGACGGGATCCGAAGAACTGATCAGATGGGCCATGAGTTGCTTCATGGTCATTTGTGCCAACTCAGGTATCGGCTCTTGGTCCATGATCCCCAGTTGGACGCAGTGCTTCATGGTCTCTCCCCAGCCCACGTAGCGCAAGGATCCTCTATAGATACTCTTTACCTCAGGGATTGTATAGGTGTCCAGATAATGGGTAGCGTCCATATTGGGGTATGTTTCCAGCCATCCAAAGTCTTGAATGAGCTTTAAGGAATAATGCTCGAAGACATTTTGGGAAGGAATGGAGACTTTGTGTCCGTTCTGAAGGAATTGGGCCGGGCGCAGTGCTGCGGACAAGGCCCCCCGCGGATGCCATGAGAACTTGTACCCCAACGGATTGAGGCTGGCTTCAGGGGCGGGCAAAGCCCCGCAGTAAGATGCGTAGCCGGTTACTTCTCCACCCTGGCTGCGGATATGATCTATGGTGGACATGGCGACCATATGATCGATGCCTGGATCAAAACCGGTTTCGCCGATAATGAGAATGCCCGCGTCTCTGGCCTCTTGGTCCATCTGCCGCAACTCAGGACTGACATAGGAGGTCATGAGCATGGATTTTCGGCCCCGGATGCAGGCCCTGGCAACCTGGGGATGATAGACAGGGGGAACGAAACTGGCCACCAAAGCCACATCCGGGTCTTCAACAGCCGCGTTGAATGCCTGGGCATCTTCAATATTCAAATCAATAATCTCTCCCCTATCATGTCCCTGCATCAGCTTTTGAATCGCTTCGCTGACTTCCAGGCTGGCCACCTTAATGTGCACATCTGTATTTTCAAAAAGATAGGCCAAAAAAGGCCTGACCACCATCCCGGCTCCTAACACGAGCACCGTATTCATGAATTTCCTCCTCTGAACATGTATGAAATGAGCCTTGAATACAAAAAGAGATCGGACCGATTTGATGTACGTGTATCGGCAAAGAAAGGGCAATAACAAACTGGAAGTTCCCCGCATGGGATTCCTGGCGGCCCAAACCTTTTTCAGCTACCAATCATCGAAACCTTGCGGAAGACACGTCCACTTGTTCACTGATTTCATGATTACAAAGCTTTCGCTGCTCAAAACCTCGCCGACTTGCGGAATCATTCCTGCCGTAATCCTGTATAAAGTAGCCGTGCCACCAGTAAAAACAACCTCTGCAAGAATGTCATATCTCCCGGTCACCACTGAAGCCCAAGTCACATTCTCCAATTCGGCCACCTTGTTCAGGATCTCATCCAGTCGGCCGTAAGAACGGACATTGAGCCCGATGAGAGCAACTGTGATTTCCTGATGGTAAAAGGTGTCCAGAAGGCCGCATATTTTGAAGGAGCCGGACTCCTGCAGGGATTTGATGCGGGAACGGATGGTGGGCGGGGTGACGTCCAACCTCTCGGCCAGCTCACTGGCCGAGAGGCGTCCGTCTCTGGCCAGTGCCCTTATGATTTTTTTATCCAGGGCATCGAGTCGGGACAAAGCCATAAGGGACCCAAAATCTTTTTTTGAAAATTATTTCCCTTCATATTCATGGAATACAATATTTTTGTCAACACAATTTTTCTGAATTGATAGCTGAGATTCTTAAGCCTCCATGCCTGCGCTCCATAAAGTAATCGTATTTTGTGAGCAACATCATCAGGGATAAAGGCTAAAATAAAAGATCTGACAACTATGAATGCACATGAATGAGACACCCTAGTGTCCAGCCAAATATCCATCGTCGCATAGCTGGAAAGGTCTATTTCTTCTCTGATTCCCCTCCTTGCCGCCTCTGTCTTTCAGGCGGGAGGGAGGGGACAGGGGAGGGTTCCTTTTGCGGTATTTAAGGTGTGCCAAGACATTAGAGGCTATGACTGAGGTGGCTGAGAAATATCTGACTTTTTATCTGGGTCGTCTTCATGATCCAGCTGCGGGGAAATATGGACTGGTCATAGTGCCTATTTAGACGAAGGCAAACTTCAACAGGGCCATAAAGCCCATTACCAGTGAAAACCCCAGACCAATTGTCCACAAAACAGTACTAAAACGCTTGTCCATGGCTTCAAAACGCTTATCCATTTCCCGCTGCATGGCCTCAAAGCGCTTATCCATCTCCCGCTGGAGGGATTCGAGAACCTTGCCCTGGGCCAGCAACGCCTCCTCCACCCGGACCATTCGCTCCATCAACGAGGCTTGTCCAGCCCGCTCTTCCTGCTTTTTGACAAATTGCTCAAGTTCCTGGGGCAATATCTCCCGCAGCACTTCCTGAGCAATCTGCCTGTATTCTTCCCGTTCGGCCAGAGACATGATCTGATCCTTTGGATGAAAATGTTATTCGTTATGAGGGTGTACTGCCTTCTGTCATCCATGGATGTATTGCTTGTCAGCGGAATCTGTACGTTTTTACATGCCAAATATACCTACCCATTGTCAGGACTGCAAGGGCCTTGGCCGGATCTCCCTGCAAACAGGACAATCTAGGGGAAAGCCTTGCTATCTGCTCTGGATTATCGTCTTCTCAGGAATGAGGGATATAGAAGGATTTTGTTAGCTTAAATATCGACATCTGTGTAATTTGCACACAAAATTCAAAGCTCAGCGTGGAGCTGTCAAAAAGGCCGACAGTCCTGCCGGCCTTTACTGCTTTTGTATTGGTCAAAAATTTCTGGGCATTAATTTTCTCCTGGAAAAGGAATGAAAATCCCGACAAAAGGAACACCCAGACATATAATCAAGCTACATTGTACTTCTCGTAGAGCTTTTTGAGACGCTCAGCAAGTTCCTCGGCCCTTGCTTCGCTTTCTTCAGGCTTGAGTTCTTTACAGTCATAGCCTACAACTTCTCGCATATACTCGACGTTTTCGTCCATGAAGACAATGGTTCCGTCTTCTTTGATCTCCTGGACCCCGTCTATTTGAGCTCCTTTTTCGTTGATAGCAATAGCTTCCTGGAGGGAAATCCCAGGGAGAACCAGCTCGACTCCTTCTGCTGAGAACCTAGCTGGATATGCTCCCGGAAGCCCATTCGGACCGGCAACAGCTCCATGGACCTTTTTCGTATCGAAATAAAGTCCCAGGATGTTGTTCAGAAAGCTGGTTGCTGTCTTCATTTGATCAATCAAAGCTCCCCCGAACTGCTGTGTAGATGCAAAACCGGCCTCTTCATACATAGTCGCTATTTTTTCATTTGGATACCGCTCGCTGACATCTGTCCCGTCCACAATGATCTTCACCCAGAAAGGCCCATGATACTTCACTGTATAAAACGTGCCGTGATGACCGACACCATAGAGCTGAACGCTCTGATACGGGACTCCCATATCCCGGGCGACAATGCGTTTAATCCTTTGCAGGCCGATATCCATGTTCCCTCCCCCGCACGTAGGGGCAAGTCCCAACTTGGAAAGGACAACATTGGTTACATCGGGAAGGGCACCGTTGACCACCTTGGTTTTGATCCCGCTCATCTGCACGGCCTGCATCAATTTGTAGATCAGGGTCAAATGATTCGGGACCCACGGCCCAATAGGGCCGATTTTTTTGTACTCTTCATCGGGCAGCAGGCGTGTGATCCACCAAGAACCGAGGCTTGACAGATTGCACACAACACATGGCCTAAGTTCAGCTAATATTTCAGCTGTCTGTTCAATGTTGAACAGGTCAATTTTTTGAAAGCTGAAGTCGGGATAATATCCTAGATTGTGGGCAATTTGCAAAGACTCTTCAACTTCGTATCGTCCCTTGTTCTCATTATAGTCAGCTCCGACCACCTTCATGGGTAGGTTCATTGAAGACATAAGATACATTATATCATGGCCGACGCTTCCTGCTGAACCAATAAGTAAGATCGAATCCATTTCCAGTCGCTCCTTTTCACTGGGGAATGTTAGAACAAATGTATATAATAAATCCTATGTGATTGATATTCTCTCTTCCACTGTTGTGTGGGCCGGCACAAACTAATACAAAGTATGGCTAAAGGAGGGGAGATACATCGTGCCTTCTGATTGGAGTTCTACAACATTATGGCTAAAGGCAGCCTCTTTTACCAAATTGCCTTCCAGTTCCATGTGCAGAATGGATTTTCTTAAACCATAAGGATCAAGGGTCATGCTTTTGCTACCCCATTCATAAATGATTTGGCCTCTGTTTCCGGAAAAAGGGAGTTCTTTTCGCTTGGCCATGGCCAGGCCCACTGCTATTGTTCCCGTACCGCATTGGGCTTCAAAGGAGGTGGCCTGGGGGATTCCTTTTCCTTTGAAGAACCGGGTAAAGATTCTCGCGTCTCCATCAGTTTCAGGGCAAAGATCATAGATCATACTGTAGAGAGTGTTTTTTTCTAATCTCTGATCGGCGATATAGGCAGACTGGATCTGACCTAGGAGATCAAGGTCCGAGCCTGGACCGCGATGGCGGAACTCAGCTTTTGGATATGCTTTTTGAAGATCGTCGAGTTTGAATATCAGGAAATAACCAACCCTTACGGCTGGAATTTTCATGACCTCGAATTCTTCAACTCCCTCCCGGTAGAGATAGCTGGTAAAGTCAGGCATCCGGGTCAAAATCTGCGATGGACGGCCTTGATCAAACCGGATATCGATAGGGACCAAGCCTGAATCTGTTAGAACCTTGATACAGGCCTTTGAATCACCTCTGCGCAGCTGAAAATGCTCCTGGATGCTGGTCTGAAATGCAGCTAAACCGATGACCTGACTCATTCCTCCACACATGGGGAGCCAGGTCTTGGTTGTCGAGTCGATGATTCTGAGTCGAATGTCTTCATCACCGCCCGGGGGATACATGAACCCTATTTCAATGCCTCCGTGGCATGGCGGAGACATTAATGTATGTGCAACGCGATGTTCCTGCTTCTCTGGAACCTGTTCCCCGTACAGCAAGGTCACAGAATCCCATCCGCAATGACCCTTGACATAGGTATACGCTTCTTGATTCATGCTTTGAACGCTTATTCCCGCTGACAATTGACAATAATAATTTGCCCCCGGCGAGTGATTGGCTGGCCGGGGGCATATCCTGGGATGAAACAGAGCTTATTAGTTCTTCAGCCCCATCTTTTCAAGCAGATTGCCTAAAACCTCAGAGTCTTCTTCTAGTGTTCGGCGGAACTCTTGCTGATCATATTGCAATGTCGGCATCATCAACCGTTCGGTGACCTTTTTGAACTCTGGTGATTCTGTGGCCTCAAGGAAGGCTTTTTCTAATATCTCCAACCTATCGTCAGGAATTCCGGCCGGACCGCCAATGCCTATGCCAGAATTTATGGCGAAATCGTATCCAAGATCCTTAAGGGTTGGGACATTCGGCAAGGCCGGGCTACGGACACTGTTATAGGAAGCCAGGACCCTGAGGTCTCCTTCTTCAATCTCAGCCAAATGAGTTTCGGCTCCCCCTGCCCCGGAGTAAGCGTTCACGTGCTTTCCGAACAGGGCAGTCATGCCTTCTCCACTTCCGGGAAAGGGGATCATATTCCAATTAAGCCCTTCAACATCGCCAACGTATTGAAGAGCCAAGGCCCCGGCTTCCATTGGTCCGGGCGTAGCAAAGGATATCTTGCCTGGATTTTGACGAGCCGCTTGGACGAAATCTTCGAATGTCATGTAGGGACTGTCTCCGTTGACGACCAGAAACATGGTGTACAGGCCATACTTCATAATGAAATCGAAATCCTGAAATGGATCGTATTCAACCTCAAGCATATGGGGAGTCCTGGTGATGGCCGATGAAGGGATAACGCCCAAAGTATACCCATCGGGTTTATCGTTTTTCAAGATTCCCAGCATCACAGTTCCTCCGCCTCCAGTCTTGTTTACACAGGATATGGGGACTCCAAGGATCTTTTCAGCTGCAGAGGCAAGCACCCGAGCTGAAGTGTCCGTAGATCCTCCAGCTGAATAAGGGATATAGAGAGTGATAGATCTGTTTGGAAAGGAATTAGCACAGGCAGTGGACAAGCCGAGGGCCCATGAAAGTAGAATTGATGAAAGCAGAATAATGCCGTATTTCTTCATGACGTATAACCTCCTGACGCATGGCCGGTATGAAAATTATCTTTTGAACACAATGACCTAAAGACACTTTGTACAGCATACAATTTTGAGTCTGTTTGAATGATATAACGAGCCAACAAGCCTCACCATTTAGGCATTCTCAGGCAATCAATGATATGAACCTCCTTGTTACTTAATATCTCACTCATTGCATATCACCATTCATCTTGCTTCGCTCATTAAGATATGGTCCGATAACTTCTTGTGATGTAGACTTTCTCATTTGCTTGCGAATAAAAGCGAAGATGGATACGGCTGTTAATATCAAAAAAACAACGGCAATTTCCTGTCGGAAGATAGCGGTAAAATCGCCTTGATTGATCATGAGGAACTGTCTCAGAGCTCTTTCTCCAAAGGGCTCTAAGATCATGGCGATAAGAAAGGGAGCGGCCGCAAAACCGAATTTGCGCATCAAATAGCCGATGATTCCGAAGATAACCATAATTTTGACATCGAAAAAAGCTTGGTTCAGAGCAAAGGACCCTACAAAACAAAAGCTGATGATAATTGGAAACAATGTTACTTTTGGTACCTTTGTAAAGTGCATTGCAGCGTGGGTAATGATAAAGTAACCAATAACCAAGAGGAGGATATTGGAGAAGAAGAGGCTGGCAAAGATACCGTAGACAATTGGTCCGGCCTCCTTGAATATCATTGGTCCAGGGATGATTCCTTGAATCAAAAAAGCTCCCATGAGAATGGCTACTGGAATACTGCCGGGAACTCCTAAAGTAAGCATGGGTATCAAAGCTCCTCCGCAGATGGCGTTGTTACCGGCCTCTGGTGCTGCAATGCCCTCAACCACCCCAGTGCCCCATTCGTCCTGATTTTTAGACCTGTCTTTTGCAGTTTTATAACTCAGCCATGAGGAAATAGATGATCCAACTCCAGGAATGGCTCCGATCATCACCCCAATTCCGCTGCCGATAAGTATGCTTTTAATGCACCGCTTAAATTCAGAAAAACTTAAGGTGTTGTCAGCAGGATTCCCTGTTTTTTTAAGAACGGGGATATTTCTTTTAAGTGGATGTTCCAATTGTTCAATGACCTCCGGTATGGCAAAAAGACCGATAAGCATGGGCATAATGGCAATGCCACTGTCTAGATTAGCAACGCCAAAGGTCAGTCGTCTGATGCCGATCATGGGATCAAGGCCGATTGTAGCCACCAGCAGACCGAAGGCGGCCGCAATCAAACCCTTGGTCACGGACTCCCCTCCCATGCCGGCTATGATTGTCAATGAGAAGATTATCAGGGCAAAAAACTCGCCTGGTCCAATCTGAAGGGTAAGCTTAGCCAACTGTGGGGCAATAATTATCAAGGCCAGAAGGCTGAGCATGTCGCCGATGGCGGAAGAGTACAAGGAGATCTTGAGGGCTTTTCCGGGACGTCCCTTTTTGGCCATTGTATTTCCATCCATAATGGTGGCCGCTGCTGCGTCCGTGCCCGGAGTCCCCAATAGAATTGCTGAAACCGATCCACCAAAAAGCCCTCCCTTGTAAGCTCCAATGAGCATTGAAATCGATATAATAGGATCCATATAAAAAGTGAATGGAATAACAACTGCAATGGCCATGGTTGCAGTAAGCCCTGGGATAGCACCAAGAATGATGCCACCTCCAACACCTGCCGCCAGAGCAAGCATTGCCGGGAGATGGAGTATAGAGACGACACCTGCCAATAAGTCAGCCAGCATATGGACCCTCACCTTCCTTTCACTTGAACAGGATTCCCCTAGGCAAAATCAAGTTAAGCACTTTTTCAAAGAAGAGGTGGTTCACTATTAAGAAGCCAATAATAATAAGAATGTATCTCCACCATTTTTCTTTGCTGAGATAGATCATTAATGCGAAAAGAAAGAGGCCGGTTGCTATCAGGTAGCCGAGTATATGAACCCCCGCGAGGTAGCCGATTAAAAAAAGAATGATGTTCAGAGCTTTTGGACCAAAATCATGAATGCGAGTTTGTTGCTTTAGAATGAAGTTGTTGAACATCAAAACCAAGGACAAAAAGCCTATGATTGCAGTAGCTACCCGGGGAAAGAAGGAAGGTGAGAGACTGCCAGCTCCGAAACTTATTTCTTTGATTTGGTAAGGGACAACCAGAAAATACATGAGCAGGCTGAAAATAAAGAGACCGACGCCAATCCATCCATCAATATGACCGTTTTTCGACATACTTGGCTCCCAAATCAATTACCGTTTGCTTATGAGAAGCAGGCAGGCCTGAATCGCTAACAGTTCGAGAGGATCTTTTCCTGTCCCAGGCTTTTCCGCTAGACCTGGGCCCTGATCGTCGATAAGTTACCAGCCGGGTTCAGTGGCAAGAAAAAAACGCAAATTTATGAGCTAAAAAATTAATATTTGATATTCGGTATACCGATATTATACTATATACTCATTGTCAACACATCTTTGGATACATTTGCTTGGAAGGAGTTGGATCGGCTATACTAGTATAGTTAGCACATAGTATATTGATATATATGGATTAATATATTAATCATCAGTGTCATAAGATGTTTTAATCGCTTTTTAGCAAAAAAATAAATATCAATTGTATACATTTTAAGTAATTAATGGTGCTAATAATATTTTTCTAGACATAGACTGCATAATTAAAGTATACAATTTTGAACGAGGTAGCCTCCGATGTGCAATAAAATTTGACCCGGACATGCACAGTACCCATGTCCTTTGAAAGGGGATCGGTCTGATGGCTTCAGAGCTTACCAACACGTTAAGAAAAAGGATAATACGGCTTGACTTTCGGCCTGGAGATCCGTTGCATGAAAAGAAGCTGGCGGAAGAATTTGCTGTCAGCAGGACACCGGTTCGGGAGGCCTTGATTCGCCTGTCCGAGGAAAATTTAGTCACTATGTCGCCACATACAGTGGCTCGAGTCTCAGAAGTCAATCTCAATGATTTTCAAGAACTTATACAATGCAGGCTTGTGCTTGAACGAGGGGTAGCCCGACTAGCTGCAGTGAATGCGACCCAGGCTGATATACAGAACCTGGAGCGTCTGGAAAAGACATCAATGAATATCCGACCTGACAATCCAGCAGCCTTTGTTCGACACGACAGTGAATTGCACCTGATAATCCGAAGAGCCTCTTTAAACTCATTCATGAGCCGGTACTTGGAAAATATTCAAAATCATTTCACACGAATACAATATCTTATTGGCCACCGTCCTGATAATACAAAGATGCATGAAGAACTGCTGAGTGTGATAGAGGCTATGAAGAAAAAAGATCAAGATACCCTCGTGAGTTTATGTGTTGATCATGTCCAGCGCTTCGTCGAAGTCGTCAGAAATCACTTCAAGTTTTTTTAATCCACAGCACATTTGGCAGCAAAGGCTAAAGTTTTTCGGCAATACCGTGCATCTAGTGCCTTGGCCATCTCAAGTGTCGCAAACAAAGAACCCTCCCCTGGCCCCTCCCTGCCGCCTGGAAGACAGGCGGCAGGGAGGGGCATCAGAGGAAAAAAGGTTTCGTGTCTATACCGGACATTGCACATATGACGCCGCACTAGACTCCTCCCCGGGGACATCTTCTTCTTATTGCTCCGGTCATCTTCACATTCTTTTGGTAGGTTACATCAGATTCAATGCGTAAGCTAACTTTCCGTTACATACGAGCTTTCCATCCCCTCATCCACCACCACCCTGTTGCGCCCTTCGGTCTTGGCCCGGTACAGGGCCTTATCCGCTCTGTTTATCAATTCATCCTGTGAATCTTGGCTGTTGAGTCCAGCCACTCCGGCGCTGATGGTAATTTGCTCTCCTGTTTGGAGAATGCCTTGGGCCCTGATTTTCTGCCGAACCCGCTCACTAAAGGCCACGGCCTGTTGGATATCCACCTGCGGCAAACAAACGATAAATTCTTCTCCGCCGAATCTGGCCGGCAGATCTTCTTCCCGACAATCTTTGCGCAGTAACTCCCCAAAGGCCTGAAGTACCTTATCTCCGGCGGCATGCCCATAGGTATCGTTCACATGCTTAAAAAAATCTATATCCAGCATGACCACAGACAAGGGATGGCCCTGCCTGCGAGCTAAAGAAAAAAATTCCGAGTACCGCTCACTAAAGTATCTTCGATTGGCCAATCTGGTCAGAGGATCTGTGCGCGAGAGTTCAGAAATCATGGCATTAGCAGCCTCCAACTCCCTGTTCTTGCGGCTTAACTCCCGGCTCAGCGTGGAAAGCTCATTATTTAGTAAGGACATACTCTCCAGCACCTCATTATCCGTACTGCCCATGCGGTCCCCGAGGACCAAGTACCCCTCTTCCAAGCCGAAAGTATAACACCGGTACAAAATCTCTGTATAACAGATGCGCAATATCTGGGGCAGCAAAGCCTGGTTGTGCTTGGAAACGATTAAAGAAAATTCTTCTTCCTCCATAGGGCACAACAAATCTCCCAGATATCGACCCACCGGCTTGGCTGGTACATACAAAGTCCGGGTCAAGTTGGCGTTGCAATCGGTGATCAGGTATTCTTTATCAATCAGAACGGCAATCGTCGTTCCGGTATGCTCAAAAAAAGCCCCAACCATCTCCTGACGCCCGGCCATAACTTCATAGATATCCATAACCTGCCTACCCCTGCCATGTTCTGGCCAATTGCACGGCCTGACTGCAATCAGGTGCATACCCATCCGCTCCCAACTGCTCCGGAAGCTTAGGAAAGCCAGCAAAAGCCAAGCCCCCGACCATGATCCTGGGCCTTTTTTCCGCTGGCCAGGATCTCATGCTTTGAATCACGTTTTGCACAGCCTCCAAATTAAAGGGCATGGCTGCAGACAAGGCCAGAATGTCCGGATTTTGGGCAGCAACAAACTCGAGGAGCTTATCCTGGGGCATATTGGCTCCCAGGTACTCAACCTCCCATCCGTCCAGCTCCAAACTGTTGGCCACCATGGTGGCTCCGATTTCATGGAATTCATTGGCTGCAGCCGAGACAATGACCTTGCCCCTCTTCTCCTCCTGTGTGCGCATGAAGTCAATATACTGCATGGACATCAGTCTATTGACCAAGGCCGAGGCCAAATGTTCTTTGGCCACGCTTATCTCTCCTCTTTCCCACATCTCCCCTACAGTGTACATAGCCGGCTGCAGAACCTGGAGATAGAAATCGACCAAATCCCGGGGGGACCTGACCGCATCCCGTCCCAACTGCATGACCTTGTGCCTCTCGCCCTGGACCAGGGCTTGAATAAAATCTGTATATATCGCGTTCCATGCTCCAACCGGCTCTTGAACCATAAATCTGGCCTGTTCAGAGCAGTGCATAAAATGCTCGTGCCGGGAAAGCATCCAGTCATACACGGAAATCAGAGGTTCGGCATTCTGCGCCGGTAACATCTCCTGCAACGCAGTACGCCAGGCCTGCAAGTGAACGGGAAAATAGGTGTAGGAAAAACCTTGACTGTGATAGGCCCGATAGACCCAGGGGACAATATGGGCCAAAAGCTCGTATTGATGCAGGGCGAACACATTGCTCATAAACAGGGCGTGATTTTTATGGTTAGCGAACATAACCGACAAGGGATTTTCCCCGATCAGCAATCGCACATCGGCCCGGGCACTCATACTATTGTTTACCCGGTCCACCAAAGCAGCCAGGTGATCTTTGTAGGCTTGGACACTGGCCTCAGGAATCCGAGGCAGCTCAGAAAGCTCTGCAATCAATCTGTCATTCATAACTCACTCCTTATCCTGGCTCATCGTTGCCACTGCCAACTCTGAAATATGCCTGATGATTTGACGGACCAGGGCGGCCATACCTATACTCCAAACTCATGTGGCGGCACCAATGTTTTTCGGAGACAGGGCATGAACTCTCCATCCTTTGAGGACTTTTTCAATCGGCTGTGCCAAGCAACGGATATCGAGAACCAATCCCAGCTGGCACATGTGCTGGGGGTGGGGCGGGCGGCCATTTCCCTGGCGAAACAGAAAAATGCCGTACCCTGGAAGTGGGTGTTCACCCTGTCTGAAGCCTACAACCTGAACTCAACCTGGCTGGCCTCTGGAAACGGATCCCCCACCGCTCATCCCGACCAGTTTCAGGCTTCCTGGATTGGAATCCCCCATGCTGAAGGAGTCGAACAAAAGGACGACCGTTTGGATCTGAAAAAAGGAGCCCCCCGGTGCGCCTTTTCCCAGCAAATGTTTTCGGCTCAAACCCGGGCGGACCTGATCAGCTTGGAAATGACCGGCCCAAGTATGGAACCGGAAATCAAGGATATGGACCTCCTGCTTGTAGATCGAAGCTCCCGTCAGATACGTCCAGGCTTCATTTACGTCCTGGACCTTTGCGGCCGCCTGCTCATCAGGAGAGTGGATGTCAATCTGCGGGGTCTGACCCTGGTATGCGATAACCCGGCCTTCCCGCCCATGATCCTCAGCGCTGAGGACACCCAGGAAGTCCAGGTGCTAGGACAGGTTATAGGTTTTATCCGCCAATGTGACCACCGGTTCCGGCCTCCAGCCCCACCGGACTTTACAACCGAAGAAAATGATATATCTTTTTCCAACTCCAATGATGACTCCAAGCCTGGCCCTTGATAGCTGGATATGATGGGCTTGAGATGTACTATATAGAAACCAAACACAATCTATCACTTGCCATGCGCACAACACAAAGTGCAGGTACGGAAACAAAGGAGAACTTATGGCTGATCAATTCAAGCAGGCCCTCAAAGATGTCACCGATATTGGTAAGTTTGAATTTTGGCTTCGCTTTTACTACATGACCAAAGAAGGAGACGAGCATAAAATTCATATTCCCGAATCCGACGTGGCCACCTTGCAACAGGACCATCCACTCCTTGGAGGGCTGGCCGCCGAAATGAATAATGACATCATGACCCCGGAGAAATCCCAACAAAAGCTCATCAATTATATACAAAACCGCTTAGATGGTGAACGTTATGATATTACCCGCATATTGTCTGTATTAAATAGCAAAAGCTATCAGGTGGAGATGAACGCCTTTCATATCTGGGTGGAAGCGCATGAAGACCAACTGGAAGAAAAGCCAATGAACTTCACGGAATGGATGCAGCTTTTTGAGGCCTGGAAAAGAACCGGCAAGGGACAGGATGTGTTGCAGACCCTGGCCGGCCCCCAGGACAGCAGTCAGGAAACGACCCATTGATCAGGAGCTTCCCAACGGTCCGAAAATATCGGCCAGAACGCCGGCGCAGAGGACAACGGCGATGATTCCGTTTAAGGTAAAAAAGGCCAGGTTCAGGCGGTCCAAATCATCTGCTGCAACCAGGGTGTGCTCCCAAAGAAGGACAATGCTTACTGCCAGCCAGACCAAGCCGTATATCCAGCCCAGACCAGCCGCCCACCCGGCCAGGAGAAAGAAAAGAGAGGCATTGACGTGACAAAATGTCGATAACAGCAGGGCTTCGTGGATCCCGAAACGGGCCGGAATGGATTGGAGCCCTACCTGATGATCAAAACTCACATCCTGGCACGCGTACAGAATATCGAAACCAGCCACCCAAAACGTCACCCCCAGAAAAAAAAGCACTGCTGGCAGGCTGAAAGTCGGGGTATAGGCCAGCCATCCGCCCAGGGGAGCCAATCCGAGGACCGATCCCAGCCAAAAATGGCTCAGCCAGGTCACCCGCTTGCTATAACTGTACAGGCCGGACCACAGCAGAGCGAGGGGAGAGAGATACAGACAGAGCGTATTGAGCCCGGCACAGGCCAGGATGAAGACCAGAGCGGCAACCAAGGTCATTATCCAGGCCTTGGACCGGGAGACCTCTCCGGTAACCAAAGGTCGGTCCCGGGTCCTGGGATTTTGACTGTCATATTTCACATCGGCCAGCCTGTTCATGGCCATGGCAAAAGAGCGGACAGCCACCATAGCCAGGGAAAGAAAAACAAATGTCTTCCAACCCGGCCACCCATTGGCGGCCAGGAAGAGACCGATGTACGCAAAGGGCAGGGCAAAGACCGAGTGTTCAATTTTGACCAAGCGGGCGAAAAGAGCGATTTCACCTCGCACTGTGGGCCAAGAGGAGGGTATTGCCTGGAGCATTGGCTTCCTTTGCAGGTTTAAGGTTCAAGCCGCCTCTGGCGGGCCTGTTATTCGTTATTAGGCTTTCTCATGAAATGCTGTCTTAACAAACAAGAAAAAGGAAAAAAAGGCCATTTTGCCAATACAATAAGCTGGCGAGGTCCAGACGCTAATCCGCCGCAAAGCGGCTGATACCTTTTCCTTGCGGGTTCTTATTCCCGCAAGGGAAAATAATAACTCATCATCTGTGTCAATCGGTGTGATCTGTGGACAAAATGCTTCATGACTCTGATCATTTTGATTTGGGTTGCGGGCCAAGCTCGCTTTAGCATTACCCCTCACCTTGTATAATCACCTGCACAAAACGGCGCTTGCCCACTTTGAGCACGTGCTCACCCTGGGGCAGGGTGTATTGAGCGTCCATGATCTTCTGCCCGTCGTCGCTCACCGCACCCTGTTTGCACAATCGCTTGGCTTCTCCCTTGGACTGGCAGAGCCCGGAGCGCACCAGGACATCACCAATGAGGGCGCTCTGCTCCGGCCCGACGTCCACAGTGGGCATATCGCTTGGCAATTCATGCTGGGAAAAGACCCGGGCAAAGTCTTCCCTGGCCTGCTTGGCCGCCTCCGAGCCGTGGAACCTGGCCGTAATCTCCATAGCCAGCTCTTCTTTGATCTCTTTGGGATGTTTTCGGCCTTGGTCCATATCCCCCTTCAGCCGCCAGACCTCATCCATATCCTTATCTGAAAGGAGTTCATAATAACGGAACATGAGATCATCGGAGATAGACATCAGCTTGCCGAACATGTCCCCGGCCGGCTCTTCAATGGCCACATAGTTGCCCAGAGATTTGCTCATCTTCTGCACCCCGTCCAGCCCCTCCAGAATGGGCATGGTCAAGATAACTTGTGGCTCCATATGCTCCTGACGTTGCAGGGTGCGCCCCATCAGGAGATTGAACTTTTGATCCGTGCCCCCCAGCTCCACATCCGCTCGCATGGCGATGGAGTCGTATCCCTGGACCAAAGGATAGAGGAATTCGTGAATGGATATGGGCCGATTGCTTTGAAATCGCTTGTGGAAATCATCCCTTTCCAACATCCTGGCCACGGTATACTTGGAACACAGCTGGACAAAATCGTAGGCTGTAAACTTTTCCATCCAAGTGGAGTTGAACATGAGCTCCGTCCGCTCCTGATCCAGAATCTTAAAAATCTGTCGCTTATAGGTCTCGGCGTTCTTGATCACCTCTTCCCGGGTCAAGGATACACGGGTTTCCGACTTGCCGCTGGGATCACCAATCATGCCGGTAAAATCCCCAATCAAAAAGAGAACCTGATGACCAAGTTCCTGGAAATGCTTCAACTTCTGAATAAGGACCGTATGTCCCAGGTGTAAATCAGGAGCTGTGGGATCGAAGCCGGCCTTGATGCGCAAGGGATGACCCTTGTGCAGCTTTGCGGTCAGCTCTGATTCTTCGATGATTTCTTCACTTCCCCGTCTGATAAGGGCTAAGCTGGATTCCAGATCGTTTTGCATCATCCAATATCCGTCTGTTAAGGGTTCAAAGTTACAGGTTCACAGTTCAAAGATTTCTGAGAGTTCAAAGGTCCATATTCGCCGTTCACGGTTCAAAGAATATATGAGCCAAGAACTTTTGGCTTTCGGGCTTCATTTAAAAAGTATACAAACGCTCCACAGGGGTGAAAGATTCGGCCTGGCCCTCTTCGTTGGTCTCCAGAAAAACCCCTTGCAGAACCACTTGCCCCTTCCCAACAGTGAAAGGCTGGGGAAGGCCGGTCCGAAAGCGTTTTAAGATAGGTTCGGGATCCATGCCGATGACCGAATGATACGGCCCGCACATACCCACATCGGATATATAGGCCGTTTGTTCCGAGCTGATCTGGGCATCGGCTGTGGGCACATGGGTATGCGTTCCGATCACAGCACTCACCCTTCCGCTTAAGGCATAGAATAAGGCCTTTTTCTCCGAAGTGGCCTCGGCATGAAAATCCACCACAATGTGCCGGGTTTGATTCTCCACCTGTTTCAAAATACTTTCCACAACTCGAAAAGGACAATCTATATGGTCCATAAAGATCCGACCCAAAAGATTAATGACCGCCAGTCGGCCCCTGGGCAGGGTATAAATACTCCAGCCCCGTCCCGGCACCCCCGGCGGGTAATTGGCTGGCCGCAAAAGCCAGGGTTCGGATTCCAGGCAGGGAAATACATCCTTGTGCTTCCATATATGGTTGCCCGATGTGAGCACATCCAGTCCGATATCGTGCAGCTGCCGAGCATTCTTGGCCGTGAGTCCGATTCCGCCGGAAGCGTTTTCGGCATTGGCCACCACGCAGTCCAGTTCCCACTCTGTTTTCAGCCGGGGCAGCAGGCGGGCAATGGCCTGTCGACCGGGTCGCCCGACGATATCGCCTAGAAAAAGTATCCTCATTGCATATCACGTCCTGCACGAATATGAGAGATGGGAGACTCCAGCGGTCCAGCAAGAAATCTGCGATTCCAACCTTAAAGCCCCTCTCTTCCTTACAGACCCTCCCTTGCTCCGTCTCTTCGTCCTCACTTGGCGTATTGGACCGCCCGCTTCTCCCGGATGCAGGTAACTTTGATCTGTCCGGGATAGGTCATCTTGTCTTCCACCGCCTTGGCGATATCCTTGCATAACAAATAGGTCTGATCCTCATCCACCCGGTCACAGTCTATCATGACCCGCAGCTCCCGACCGGCTTGAATGGCGTAAGCCTTGGCCACCCCATTGAAGTCCGTGGCCACATTCTCCAATTCCTCCAGCCGCTTCACATAGTTTTCCAAGAGCTCTTTACGTGCTCCCGGCCTGGCCCCAGACAGGCTGTCTGCGGCCTGAACCAAAACTGCCAGAATGGATTTGGGTTGAATGTCTTCGTGATGCGCTGCTACAGCATGAATGATATCTTTGGATTCTCCAAATTTTTTAGCTAAGTCCGAACCGATCAAGGCATGCGGACCCTCCACCTCGTGGTCCACGGCCTTACCGATATCATGGAGCAGACCGGCCCGCTTGGCTTTCTTCACATCGATCTTCAGCTCAGCAGCCATGACTCCACACAAAAAAGCCACTTCCAAAGAGTGGTGCAGCACGTTTTGGGAAAAACTGGTCCGATAATAGAGATGGCCTAAAAGCCGAACCAGCTCTGGATTGATTCCGTGCACTCCCACGTCGAAAGTGGCTTGCTCGCCCATTTCCCGTAGCTTGACTTCAATTTCTTTGTCCACTTTTTTGACAATATCTTCAATCCTGGCCGGATGAATACGGCCGTCGTTGATCAACCGCTCCAGTACTTGTTTGGCCTTTTCCCGCCGCAAGGGGCTGTAGGCGGAGAGGATGACTGTCTCCGGGGTGTCATCAATAATCAAATCCACCCCGGTGGCCGCCTCCAGGGAGCGTATGTTCCGTCCCTCCCGGCCGATAATCCGTCCTTTCATCTCCTCGCTGGGGAGCTCCACGGCCGATACCGACTGTTCAGAAACATATTCTCCGGCATAGCGCTGAATGGCAGTGGAAAGAATCTCTTTGGCCTTGCGATCAGCCGTCTCCTTGGCTTCCATCTCGATTTGCCGGATCATCCTGGCTGCATCATGCCTGGTTCGACTCTCGATATCCTCCAGCAATCTGCGTTTGGCCTCTTCCACGGTCAAACCGGAAATTTCCTGCAGAGTTCGTTCCTGCTCGGCCATAACCCGTTCAATTTCCTGTTCCTTCTCCTCCAACTCCCGTTCCTGTTTGGAAAGCCTTTTTTCCCAGTCTACCAGCTCACTTTCTTTTTCCGTAATTCGTTCCTGTTTGGTCTCGAGGCGCTCTTCCTTTTGTTGCAGCCGTCCTTCCTGCTTCTTAATCACACTCTCTCGCTCTTTGAACTCCTGCTCCATCTCCTTTTTTTGTTGATAGATCTCATCCTGACCCTGTAAGAGGAGTTCTTTCTTCTCTGCCTGAGCCTCTTTCTTGGCCTCTTCCAAAACCCTTTTGGCCTCACTTCTGGCTTCTTCCAGCCGCTTGGCCGATGCGACTTTGTGCAGAACATAACCGGCTCCAGCCCCAAAAACAATGCCGACCAGAGCAATGATAACCAAATCCATAACGGTTCTCCTTAATTTATGAATGTCAGGCCTTTCAGCAGCCTGTTGACGCAAAAAAGGGTCAGCGTCCCCGGGACACAGCTGGCAACAATGCCTGCAAAGGAATGCAGCCTTCTGGATTTCGCAAGGGAAAAACCAATCAGATAAACAAGGACAGGGGCTCGGCCCATCAAGACATGGACCGGGCACAAGTGGCAGAAAGCCTTGGCAAGGTTGCAGGGTTTGGCTGGAAAAAAATTACGCGCCAGGATGGACAGGTGCGGGTTGGCTTGTATGGTTGAAGCACACCCCGGGGGTCCGTGTTGCAGGCCATTTTGAACCTGGCGTACCAGGTGGGTGCATCTTGGTATCCATCAGGCTTCCCGACAAATTCCGGGCTTGCTCAACAGGATACACGAAGTTGCTCCCGTTTTTGAGTATGTTGGCTCAAAAATGGTACCTGCAATCACCAAAACCCCAGGGCATGCTGTATCATAACCTCTCAATACCTGCTCGCAGACATGTTTTCTGCTTTATCCTTCCCGGTCTATTTTTTCCAAAAGCCGACTCATCTTGTCTTCAAATTCGTCCAGCCTTTGGCGCGTTTGTATGTAGTCGTCAGCCAAACTCAAGGCTACGAGTATAAGCAACTTTTCATTATTGACCCGGGATCCATAGGTATCCAGACCTTGAAACCGGTTCTTGATCAATTGCTCTGCTTGTCGAATCCTGTCCTCTTCGGCATTGGTTTTAAAAGAAACTTCCTGCCCAAGAAGGCGAACATTATAACTCGGCATTACCTTTTATATATCCACCTCTTGAATTTTTTTCAAGAGACGATCCAGCCTGGATAAAACCTCATCTTTAATTTGTCGTTCCGAATCCAAGTCCTTTTGAAGCCGAGTATTCTCAGCTTCCAGGTCCCTGATCCGCTGCAGCAAGCGCTCCATACGCTCTTCAAGCTGCTCGATGAGGTCCATCAACTCTCCTCATCATAGACTGACAAAAAATGCCTGGACAAGTGCTTCTGTTTGGCTCGGGTCACAGCCAGGGTATTGTCCGGGACGTCTCTGCTCACTGCCGAACCCGCGCCAACAATACAGTTCTTTCCAATATTCACTGGAGCAATGAGGGCGGTATTGCTTCCAATAAATGAACGTTCACCAATGACTGTTGTATGTTTTCTGCGTCCGTCGTAATTGCAGGTAATGGTCCCGGCCCCGATATTGGTTCCTGCACCGACACGTGCGTCTCCAATGTACGACAGGTGATTGGCCTTCGATCCCGCTTCCAATACGGCCTTTTTCACTTCCACAAAGTTGCCGACCTTAGCTCCTGTCTTCAGGTGTGTTCCAGGCCGCAAACGGGCATAGGGTCCCACCTGGCATTGGCCATCCACACGGGCCTGATCCAGATGGGAAAACTCAAGGATCTGCGCCCCAGGCCCAATTTGAACATTGTTCAACCACACGTTGGATCCAATGCAAGCTTCGGCCTCTATGATTGAACATCCATATATTTCGGCCGGGCCGGTGATTTCGACTCCGGGATGAATCCGGGCCAAAGGAGAAATACGCACTTGATCGGGGTTGCGAAGAATACACCCGCTCTCAAGCAGCTGGGAGTTTATCCGTTTTTGCAGCAAGGCCTCGCAGGCTATCAACTCCCTGGAACTGTTCACCCCTAAAAAGTTATTGTCCCGGCCATAATTTTGGGCCACCACCCGCTCTCCGGCTTGCACACACACATCTATAAGTTCTGTGATGTAATACTCTCCCTGAGCATTATTTTGACTCAGTCCTTGTAAGTATCTCCCTATAGTAGGAACATGCAGACAATACAAACCGGCGTTGACTTCCTGCAGGAGTTGATCAAAGCTATGGTGGGCCAGATCTTTTTCTTCCACCACGGCAGCCACAGTTCCATCGCCTTGACGGAGAACCCTGCCATATCCAGTGGGGTCATCCGGTTCAATGCTGGCAAAGCCCAGGGCCGCAGCCTGTTCCCGGCAGATTCTCACCAATTGGGTCAAAGCCTCCGAACTGATCAGAGGAACATCCCCGTTGAGGACCAAACACCACTCACATCCGGATTCTTGCACCTCTGGCCAAGCCGTTTGCACGGCATGCCCGGTTCCCAATTGCTGGTCTTGATAGATAAATTGCCCTTCATACCCGGAACAGACCCCTTGTACCTGTTCCCGCCCATAACCGACCACGGTCCATCGGTGTTTTGCATCCACGACCGATTCCACAGCCGTGTACACATACCAAAGCATTGGCAAACGCAAAATTTCATGCACAACCTTGGGCCGGGTACTCTTCATCCGTGTTCCCTTGCCGGCAGCCAGGATGACAGCCCCAATTGTGTCGTTTCTACCGTGATTCAGGTTTGTTCTGTGCATAAAAGCAATCACCAGCATCCAGCCTTCCCTACCGGAAGATACTGAAGAGTATTGTGTTCAAGACTGGGATTATAAACAGACCCGGGCTTCAACGCAAGGAAAAGAAAAGGGTGGGGTGTGAAAGAAATTCAAAGTAAAAAAGGCAGGCCGTTACCGACCTGCCTTTTTCCTGCTGAAATCTCAATCGTTCCAGACGCATACACCTGGAACCTTCACGTATATCTACCCTATTGTTCTTTCTCTTTGGTGGTCATCCTGTGAATCGCCCGTTTCAAGGCCGCCTCAGTGCGGGCGGCATTGATCTTGTCCCGTTCCTGCTGCAGGCGCTGCTCGGCCCGCTCCTTGGCCTTCTTGGCCCGGGCGATGTCGATTTCTTCTGCCCGTTCGGCACTTTCAGCCAGGATGGTCAGTTTGTCCTGGGTCACATCGGCAAACCCGCCGGAAAGAAACACATAGTGGTTTCTCCCTTCCGTCCTGTAGTACAGGGACCCGATGGCCAAGGCTGAAAGAAACGGGATGTGATTCTTCAAGACCCCGAATTGCCCCATCAACCCGGGAACGCCGACATATTCGACATCCTGGCTGAGGACCATTTTGTCCGGCGTCACTATCTCCAAGCGTATTGTACTGGCCATAGTCACATCCTAAATGTAGTTTATTGCATCTTTTCAGCCTTTTCCTTGGCTTCTTCGATCGTCCCCACCAAGTAGAAGGCGTTTTCCGGGAGTTCGTCGTGCTTGCCTTCCAGGATTTCCTTGAAGGCTCGCACGGTTTCCTCGGTTTTGACATAAGCCCCGGGAATGCCGGTAAACTGCTCGGCAACGTGGAATGGCTGGGACAGAAAGCGCTGGATGCGCCGGGCCCTGGCCACGGTCAGTTTGTCTTCATCGGAAAGCTCTTCCATGCCCAAGATAGCGATAATGTCCTGGAGATCCTTGTACCGCTGCAGGATCATCTGCACCTGCCGGGCGGTCTGATAGTGCTCAGTGCCCAGAACATTTGGATCCAGAATCCTGGAGGTGGAGTCCAATGGGTCAACCGCCGGATAGATTCCCAGCTCGGCGATCTGCCGGGACAGGACCAGAGTCCCGTCCAAGTGGGAAAAGGTGGTGGCTGGGGCCGGGTCAGTCAAGTCGTCAGCCGGAACGTAAATGGCCTGGACTGAGGTGATGGATCCCTTATGGGTAGAAGTAATCCGTTCCTGCAATTCACCCAGGTCGGTTCCCAGTGTGGGCTGGTATCCCACAGCAGACGGCATACGTCCGAGCAGGGCGGACACTTCCATGTTGGCCTGGGTAAAGCGGAAGATATTGTCAATGAACAACAGAACGTCTTCCCCCTGCTCATCCCGGAAATATTCCGCAGCGGTCAAGGCGGTCAAGGCCACACGGGCTCTGGCTCCGGGGGGCTCGTTCATCTGGCCGTAGACCAGGGCCGCATTGGGCAGGACCCCGGCTTCCTTCATTTCCAAATACAAGTCGTTCCCTTCCCGGGTCCGTTCTCCAACTCCGGCGAATACGGATTTTCCACCGTGCTGTTTGGCAATATTGTTGATCATCTCCATGAGGATAACCGTCTTGCCCACGCCGGCACCCCCAAACAGGCCCATCTTTCCGCCCTTGGGAAAAGGAATCAAAAGGTCGATAACCTTCACACCGGTTTCCAAAAGCTCCACATCGGTGCTTTGATCGGCAAAGGTCGGAGCGGGACGGTGAATCGGATAGTATGTCTCCGCCTTGACCTCTCCACCTTCGTCCACCGGACGACCGACCACATTCAAGATGCGGCCCAAAGATGGTTCTCCCACCGGAACCCTGATGGAATCACCGGTATCAATAGCTTCCATGCCCCGGACCAGTCCCTCGGTACCGTCCATGGCGATACAGCGGACGATATTGTCCCCCAGCTGCTGGGCGACTTCAACGATCAGTTCTTCTTCCGCTGCACGGCTGGGGTCTTTAATACGCACCGAGTTCCGGATACTCGGCAGTTGCCCTTCGGGAAACTCTAAGTCGACGACAGCTCCAATGACCTGCGATATTTTTCCTACCTTCTCACTCATTCTATGCCCCCTTTAACCTTTGAGTGCCTCAGCGCCGCCGACGATATCCAAGAGCTCGGCAGTGATCGCAGCCTGCCTGGCCTTGTTGTAGGCCAGAGTCAAGTTGGAGATCATATCGTCGCAATTGCTGCTTGCATTATCCATTGCCGTCATTCGGGCTGCGTGCTCACTGGCTGAGGTCTCCAGCAGTCCACGATAGACTTGCACCTTTATAAACCGCGGCAAAAGCTCAGCCAAAATACCGTCTACAGACGGTTCATACATATATTGGGCTGTAGCTCCGCTCGTTTCCACCTCTTCCTGCACCTCGCTCTGAACCACGGGCAATATCTGCAGCCCCCGCGGAACCTGCCTGGCCACACTCATAAATTCACCGTACACCAGGTGCACCTCGTCCAGGTCCTGATTCACGTAGGCACTGATAAGTTCAGTACCCAGATCGTTGGCCAAGCTGAAATCGAAGCCATCCATGCAATCAACTCGGGACATGGCCACTTCAAACTCCCGCTTCCGGATCTGATTGCGGGCCTTTTTGCCCACGCAATAAAAGACGGCGGTCTTCCCCTCTGCCGCCTTTTCCCGGGCGATTTTCAACCCTTTTTGGATCAAATTCGTATTAAAACCACCACACAAGCCCCGGTCCGAGGTCATGAGCAGAATACCTACCCGATTGATGGTATCCCGCTGTTCCAGGAGAGGATGAGCCGATGACTCCACCCCCCCTGCCATCTCTCCAAGCATATCGTAAAACTTTTCCGCATAGGGGCGAAATCGTTCAATCCGGTCCTGGGCCTTGCGCAACTTGGCCGAGGCCACCATGTTCATGGCCCTGGTGATCTGCTTGGTCTTCTTGACCGAGGCAATCTTGTTTTGAACTTCCTTCAGTGAAGGCATGGATTATACCCCTTTTGCTAGGCCTGAAAAGACTTTTTGAACTCTTCCACCGCTGCTTGCAGCTTGCCTTCGAGGTCATCGTCCAGGGCTTTCTTTTCCTTGATCGCGTTCAAGACGTCGCTTTTACTGGACCGCAAGAACTCAAGATATTCAGACTCAAAGCGCTTGATATCATCCACCGCAATGGTGTCCATAAACCCCTTGGTCCCGGCATGGAGGACGGCCACCTGCTCTTCTACAGGCATTGGCTTGTATTGATCCTGCTTGAGCACTTCCATCATCCGCTTCCCTCGCTCCAGACGCTCCTGTGTGGCTTTATCCAGGTCGGACCCGAACTGAGCGAATGCGGCCAATTCCCGGTACTGTGCCAAGTCAAGACGCAAGGTCCCGGCCACCTGCTTCATGGCCTTGATCTGAGCGCTGCCACCGACTCGAGATACGGACAAGCCGACGTTGATGGCCGGCCGAAAACCGGCGTTGAAAAGATCCGGCTCCAAGTAGACCTGGCCGTCGGTGATGGAAATAACGTTGGTGGGGATATAGGCGGATACGTCCCCGGCCTGGGTCTCGATGATGGGCAGAGCGGTCAGCGACCCGCCGCCCTCTTCATCGCTGAACTTGGCCGCCCGCTCCAAAAGACGGGAGTGGAGATAAAAAATATCGCCGGGGAAAGCTTCGCGTCCTGGAGGACGCCGCAGGAGGAGAGACATCTGCCGGTAGGCCACAGCTTGTTTGGACAGGTCATCGTAGATGATCAGGGCGTGCTTGCCGTTGTCCCGAAAATGCTCGGCCATGGTGCACCCGGCATAAGGAGCAATGAACTGCAAGGGAGCCGGCTCGGCAGCGGTGGCTGAAATAATGGTAGTGTATTCCAAAGCCCCATGCTGGCGCAGGACATCGGCTACCAGAGCCACGGTGGATTTTTTCTGCCCAATGGCTACATAAAAGCAATGGACGTCGGTTTCCTTTTGGGCCAGGATGGAATCCACAGCAATAGCTGTTTTCCCTATCTGCCGGTCACCGATGATCAGCTCCCGCTGTCCCCGTCCAATGGGAGTCATGGAGTCGATGGCTTTTAAGCCGGTATGCATAGATTCCTTGACCGGCTGCCTGGCGATGATGCCCGGGGCTTTGACCTCCACCAATCGGGTCTCCTGAAAAGAAACCGGACCCAGGCCGTCCAGGGGAGTGCCCACCGGATCCAAAACCCGGCCCACGACGGCATCTCCAACCGGCACAGAAAACACAGTTCCGGTCCGCTTGACTGTGTCCCCTTCGTTGATGTGCGTGTCTTCACCCAACAGGGCCACACCCACACTGTCTTCTTCCAGGTTCAGGGCCAGGCCGTACACCCCGCCCGGGAACTCCAAGAGCTCCATGGCCATGCAGTTTTCCACCCCGTAGACCTTGGCAATCCCATCCCCCACTGACAGGACTACACCGGTCTCGGTCATCTCCATTTTTTGTTCATAATTCTTAATCTGATCTTCAATGATTTTGCTTATCTCATCGGCTTTGATTTGCATAGCTCTTACTCACCCCTTTTGATGGTTTCCCGCATCTGGTCCAGCTGCGCCCTCAAGCTCGCATCATACACCTTGTCCCCAACTTTGAGGACCAACCCACCAAGGATTGAGGCATCGGTCTCATAATCTAGGACCAATTGTCCCTGTAATTGCTTCTCCAGCTTTTTCGTGATCTGGTCCTGCTTTGTTTTGGTCAAATCGATGGCTGTGATCAATTCTCCGCGCAGTATTCCTTCATTGGCATCCAGAAGCCGGCTGAAATACTCCTGGATTTCCAAAAAATTGGCCAAACGTTCCCGGTCGGCCAAGTAAAAGCAAAATTGACGGACGGTTCCGGTTATTTCCAGCCTGTCCAAAAGGTCATTGACCACCCCTTTTTTATGTTCAACCCGGATGATCGGATTACGGAAAAGGCGTACCAGCTGTGGGGCCTCGCGCATCACCTGGGCCAGCTGTTCCAGGTGTTGCCCATAGGTCTTGAGCTCTTCACCGCCTTGTTCCTGCCCGATTGCGAACAGAGCCCGTGCATATCGTTTGGCAATGACTTGTTCCCTCAATTGAGCACCACCTTTGTTAGATATTTGTCAACGAGCTTTTCCTGTTCTTTCTTGCTCAACTTTTCGGTAAGCATTTTCTCCGCGGACTCGATGATCTTGTCCGCCATCTCGGCCCGCAGACTTTCCAGCATCATCTGCGTTTCCTGCTCCGCCTTCAGCCGGGCCTGCTCCTTGATCTTTTCCGCTTCTTCATGGGCCTTGGCCAGAATGGCTTCCCGGGCGGCCTGGCCTTGCTTATGGGCCTCATCCAGAATGGCTTGTCGCTCCCGGTCCAGCCCGGTGATGCTGTCCTCGACTCGCTGAAGCTCTTTGGCCGCTTCTCCCTTTCTGTTCTCCAGGTCCTGCAGTTCGTTGCGTATGGATTCCTTCCGCCCGGAGAAAAACTCCTTGATCCGCTTGCCGGCCAGCTTATAGACAATGCCTAAAAACAAAGCCAAATTCAGGACCCGCCACAAGAAATCCTTCCAGGCCGCTGCACTGCCATGGCCGGCTTCAGCGGCCAAGGCCCCTGTGGCCGTCAATACGCATACGCCTGCGCCCAATAGGATCCAACATTTTTTATTCAACGCTCCACCCTCCTTCACCGTTCTGGGTTTACGCCTTGACCAATACCTTGTCAGTCACCAACTTGGCATATTTCTTCACTTGCTGGCTCAAAGCCTTCCTGGCTTCCTTGCTCTGGGCCTCTATATCTTTGCGGGCGGCGTTGAGCGCTGTGGCTCCTTCCTCACCGGCAGCGGCCAGAATGTCCTTTTCTTCGGCCACCGCGTTTTTTTTCTCCGACTCCCGGATCTCTCCGGCTTCTTTGCGGGACCGATCCAACGCGGCCTGATACTCGTCCAACTTGGATCTGGCCTGCTCATTAAAGCGCTCGATCTCGGTCAAATCACTGGACATCTTAGCCTGGCGCTGCTTGACGATACCTCGAATGGGCTTATAGATGAGCACATTGAGTAAAGCCAAAAGGATCAGGAAATTGACAAGCTGGATGATCAAGGTGATGTTGAGTTCTATCATGCCGCCTCCCTGCAATTTGTGAAATTTGTTGCAAACTGGGAAGTCTTTACCTTATTTCAGGTGACCTGTCAAAGATTTTTTGAAATGAAACCAGGTCATTCACGACTTCAGACCCGCAATCCCGCTATTTGTTCTTTTTTTCACTAACCTGTAAGAATGCAGGACCTGACAGGTCCTGCATTCTATACCTACAGGGCCCGCATCCACTCCGGCTTGAGCTGGACTTCTCCCTGTAAGGCCTGGTCGATGAGCTGCAGGGTCTTTTCCTTGTGGTCCGGAAAACGGACTCGGATGGGCAGATAGTTGGAGGCGTGGTTGGCCATGAACAGGCCCCTGTTTAAATGCGTATGGGCCAACATTTCTTTCAGCTCACGGAGTATACCCTGCTCATCCGGTAGCTGAAACTGGCCCTGCTCCCACTGGTCATACAATGGTGTCCCGGGGATAAGCATCACGGTCAAAGCCCCAACATAGTCGGGATCCATGGCTGTCAGCAACTCTCCGGTGGCCCGGGCGTGGTCCAGAGAGCCCTGGGTTCCGGCAATGCCCAGCAACACGGTCACCGAAAGCTTGATTCCCGCTTGTTTTACCTTCCGCCCGGCCTGAATAAGCTCCTCGGCTGTAGCCCCTTTGTTGATCTGGGTCAGCACCCGGTCATCTCCGCTCTCCACCCCCAGATAGATAATGCCCAGCTTGAGTTCGCGTAACTGGGCCAAATCCTCCTCGCTCTTTTTGTTCAGCGATTTGGCGTTGGCATAGGTCCCGATCCGGGTCACCCAGGGCAGTTTGGTGTTTATCTCTTCCAGCATGGGAACCAATTTGCCCTGGGGAATGATCAATGCGTCACCGTCCATGAGAAACATCCGCCGTTGACGGTGCATGTACCGGGCAGCGAAGTCGATATCCTGAGAAATTATCTCCCGATCCTTGATCTGAAACCTTTTGTCTTTGTAGCTGCCGCAAAAGGTGCACTTGTTGTGGGAACAGCCCAATGTGACTTGCAACAGGATGCTGTCAGCTTCGCTCGGGGGACGGATACATGATCCTTCGTAGTGCATTCCTTCCACTTCCAATCCTCCTTGCCTTCGATTTGGCTTTTTTTCCTTGGTAAAAGTCACGGTTTTCAGTTTCCCGGTAATTTTGTTCTCAGGTGTAAGGCTCCAGGAGTGTTCAGGTTTCAGCCCCGCC
>CAZUER010000016.1:0-47765 GCA_964619345.1 uncultured Desulfohalobiaceae bacterium | reverse complement strand
AGAGCCAGGTGGCGGACAGTGCGGTTATTTTCCAGCGCGGTCGCAAGCTCTATGAATATGGGGCCTATATGTGCACCGAGGCTGAGCTGGACCAAGGCCGGTTTGTCTATCAAGTGGACGGGAATTACGGGGATTACTCTACCCTCGTATCTTTGGACAACGAGCATCCGGAGTACTCCTGCGATTGCCCTTATCCCGGGCCGGGATGCAAGCATGTAGTAGCCGTGATGCTGGATGTACTGGACCGCATCCAGGACTGGCAGCGTCAACCGGCCCAGAAAGAGGAATCCCCACCCAGTGATTGGCTGACCCCGGAAGAAATTCGGGATAAGGCCCTGCAGGATCGCCGTAGCCGGGCCAAGAAGGAAGAGTTCCGCTTTGTGCGCGGGGATATGGTCAAGGGCGATCACCTTCTGGAGACCTCCAGCGGACGCCAATACACGGTCACCCTGCATGATCCGGAAAAGGGCCTGGGACACTGCTCCTGCCCGGACTTTACCACCAACCAATTGGGGACCTGCAAGCACCTTATGGCCTTGCATGAACGGTTTATAGGGCCCGAAGATCTCCAGCAGGCAAAAGGGGAGAGCTTTCCTTACGTTGATGTGTATTGGGATTCGGAGCAGGAAGTCCCCCGCATGTTCTGTGAGCGGCCAAAGGCGGAAATAGCCTCCATTCTTCCGGTGCTGCAAACCTATTTCGACCAAAGCGGCCTGTTTCAATTTGCCGATCTGGGCAGGATGTTCGATTTTTTAACCGCTGTGCAGGATTGCAAACAAATCAGAATTCGGGAAGAGGTGTACAACCGGGTCCAGGAGTACCAGCTCAAACAGGAAGTAGAGGAGCTTTCCAGGCAAGAACTGCCGCGTCTGCAGGACATTAAGGCTGTTTTGTATCCCTATCAGGAGGAGGGCATCCGCTTCGGCCTGTATCGCAAGGCGGTCTTGATCGGCGATGAGATGGGGCTGGGCAAGACCTTGCAGGCTATCATCCTGGGGCTGTTGAAAAAAGAGGTCTTTGGGTTCCAGCGTATTTTGGTTATTACCCTGGCCTCCCTCAAAGAGCAGTGGAAACGGGAAGTGGAGAAGTTTACCCCGGAGCGGGCCGTGGTTGTGGCCGGTTCGCCCAAGATGCGCCGGGAGACCTATTTTCAGGACGACAGCCTGTTCAAAATCACCAACTACGAGGCCGTGCTCCGGGACGTGACCATTTTGCGCCGCTACAAGCCGGACCTGATCATCCTGGATGAGGCCCAGAGGATCAAAAACTTCGCCACCAAGACCGCGGATGCGGTCAAGAGCCTGCCCCGCAAGCACGCCATGGTCCTGACCGGGACGCCTCTGGAGAACCGCCTGGAGGACGTATACTCCATAGTCCAGTTCCTGGACCCCCATCTGCTGGCCCCCTTGTGGCGGTTCGCGGCCGATCACTTTCTGCTCAGCCGGGACAAGAAGGACAAGATCCTGGGGTATCGCAATCTGGGTCTTTTGCACCGCAAGCTGGGCTCACTGGTCATCCGCAGGCGCAAGGAAGACGTTCTGCAGGAGCTTCCGGATCAGGTGACCAATACCTATTATCTGGAATTGGCAAAAGAGCAGGCCGATATGCACAATGGATATAAGTCCAGGCTCCTTCCTCTCCTGAACAAGAAGTTTTTGACCCCTATGGATGTGCGCCGTATCCAGGAGATTCTGCTCCAGATGCGCCGGGTCTGCGACTGCACCTACCTCGTGGACCGCCAGACCAAGATATCGCCCAAGCTCAAGGAGCTGGAAGGCATCCTGGACGAACTGGTGATCCAGAGCGGCCGGAAGATGGTCATTTTCAGCGAATGGACAACCATGACCTTCTTAATCGCCAAGCAGCTCTCCCGCATGGGTATCGATTTTGTGGAGTTAAGCGGCAAGATCCCGGTGCACAAACGACAGGCCCTGATCGACGAGTTCACCAACAATCCGGAGTGTAAGGTCTTTTTGTCCACCGACTCCGGGGGTACCGGGCTCAATCTGCAGGCTGCGGACTGCGTGCTCAACTTTGAGCTGCCCTGGAATCCGGCCCGGCTCAATCAACGCATCGGGCGGGTCAACCGCATCGGACAGACCAGCTCCAGCGTGAATGTGATCAACCTGGTGAGCAAGGACAGCATCGAGGAAAAGATCCTGGCCGGGATTCATCTCAAAACCGAACTGTTTACCGGGGTGTTCGACGGCGGGGTGGATCGGGTGGAGTTCTCCCGGGAGAAGCGCAATCAGATGCTCAATGAGCTGCGGGCCATGATGGGCGAGGAGCTCAATCAGGATCTCTCCGATTATGAGGCCAGGGCCAGGGATGAGATCCCGGAAGATACCCCCCACTTTCTCAATCCCCAGGCCCTGGGCGGGGAAGAGACGGAGGATGTACTTGAGGAGCATAGGGAGTCCGAAAGCTTCTCTGCCCAGGAGGGAGAGGCCACAACTTATGAACGAGACAGCTGGACTGAAGAGCATGAGCTCATCGCGGCTGGTGACGACCAGGCTGCGGCCGACCACGGAGCCGCTGAAAACTACGGGCAGGATAATGGGGACAACGTGTCTGGGACCGGCAGCCAAGGAACCCAACATTCCGGGCAAAGCCCGGAACGTATGGAGGCGGTCCTCAATCAGGGCTTGGAGTTCATGAGCGGACTGTTGGAGATGGCCACCGGGCAGAAGCTGCACAAAACCGAAGAAGACAAACCCATGCTCAGCGTTGATTCCCAGACCGGGGAGGTGACCATGAAGTTCAAGCTGCCTGGGTTTTAGGCTCCCTTATGCATCTGGCGGAGATGTTCACTCTGGCCCTGGCTCTGGCCATGGACGCCTTTGCCGTGTCCCTGGGGCTGGGGGTGAAGATGGGGCGGGTCAGTGCAAGGCAGACCTTCCGCCTGGCCTGGCACTTCGGTTTTTTTCAGGCCGGAATGCCGGTTGTGGGCTGGATGGCCGGAGGCACGGTCCGGGAACACATTGCCGCTTTTGATCACTGGATAGCCTTTGGCCTGCTTTTCATTATCGGAGCCAAAATGATCAAGGAGGCCTTTGAATTTGAGGATAAAATCCTGCACCGGGATCCGAGCAAAGGAATGTCTTTGGTCGCCTTGTCTGTAGCCACAAGTATCGACGCTTTGGCTGTAGGATTTTCTTTTTCCCTCCTCGGCATCTCCATCTGGATACCGATCGTCATCATCGGAGCCGTGGCCTGTGCATTGACAGTTGGAGGGCTTTATCTAGGTTGTAAGGCGGTGCAGGTCGTTCGTTTAGGACCGACAGCTGAAGTTTTGGGTGGCTTGGTGCTTATAGGAATTGGGATTAAAATTTTGCTTGTTCATGGAGCTATATAACATAACGGAATAATTAAGACATAACCAAATATTTCTTTACCTGGTATGTAATTCATAGAAAGGAATGTATGCATTATCAAAAAGTATTCATAATAATGAAAAACTATTCTTCTTTCCCTGTCTGTATGATCCATATTCTAATTTACCCCATGAGCACGTTGAGGGCATTATTGTTGTCAGTTAATAATTGTCTGCAGATTGTGCAAGAAAAAAATATCTTTTTGTGCCCTGAAGGTCTTGACCTAAATGTGCAATACATGACACCTTGAATCCCGGATGCGGGTATGCAAGTTAGTGTTCATTGGTAATCTGGATATGACATGAATTAGCCTAGAGATCGGAATAATGGATAAAGAAAAAAAAGAAGCCATCCAGCATATTGTAACTGCGATTCGCCAGTTGGTAAGTTCCATACACCACAACTCATCGATGCTCAAAAAGTATTATGGACTCACTGGGCCCCAGAGCGAGGCCTTACGGATTCTGGATAATAAGGGAGCAATGTCTTCGGCGGCCTTGAGTCGAAAATTGTATGTAACCCCTTCCAATGTTACCGGAATCATCGACCGCCTGGAGAAGAAAGGACTGGTGGAACGGATTCGTAAACCCAGGGATCGAAGAGTGAGTTTAATTACTCTCACGGATAAAGGCCGCACACTGTATCAATCCCTTCCAGCCTCCATTGAAGGAAAGCTTATCTCCGGGTTGGACGATATGGACCTGGAGCAAGTCACCAGGCTGCATGAAGAGATCCATAAGATCCTGGATATCTTAGATGCCTACAAATATGAACCTAAGGTACTCGGAGATAGTGTTGATATGCGGGTAAATTCCGAGGAACATTCCCAGGTATAGCCTGACAATTTTTTCTGGTCTCAGAGACCAGAAAAAATTGTTTCTCCCTCATCCATTTCTCACCTTATGACTCTTCTGGATCCTTATCGCTCCTTAGGTGAGCATTCAGCCCCCTTCCATTAAAGTTCAGGATACCTTCTTTTGCTTACTAAGCAATCCGGCCCGTGGTCTTTCGCGTAGGGCGGCCCTCTCCGAGGGCCAGCCTTCTTCGTAACTGTTTCATCCCGGATCAAACTGGCGGCCGCCGCCAGAGGCGGCGCTGAAACCTGAACACTCCTGTAATCTTACACCTGAGAACAAAATCACCTTGAGGGTATGCCTTATTGAGTTGACATTAAATATTAAAGCTTATATAATTGCAATTCAAACGATCAAATCATTCAGGGAATTCTTTCTGTTGTCCCGCACATAAAATGGAATTGAGCCTTTCACGTACAGGAGGGCACGGTGGCCCAGACCGTTCAGTCAACCAATACGACATCCGAGAACAACTGGGTGGAATGGACTGCCGAAGTGGTTCAGGAATTGTCCCGGGCCGTGGACATGCAGGCCAGGCAATCGCGGAAATCGTATCAGGAGTTTGGGATTACTGAAAATCAGGGGGCCATCCTCCGATTTTTGGTACAGTACGGACCTCAATCCTCAATTGAGCTCAGTAAAAGGCTCTATGTGACCCCTTCCAATATGACCGGGATCATCGACAGGTTGGAGACCAAAGGTCTTATCAACCGGATCCGGCAACGTGATCGACGGGTCATGGATATCCATCTGACGGAAAAAGGTCATGGCTTGATTCAGAACTTGCCTGATCCTGTCGACGTTAAGTTGCGCTGGGCGGTGCAAAAAAGCGAGGCCCAAGTTTCCCTGCCCTCCCTCTATGCCAGCCTGAAGTTGGTATTGGACAATATTATGTCCCAAGACGTTTGATGGAAAGCTTTTGCTCTCAGCCGGTTTTTGCGAACTTTCTTCATAATATGAACACATTACAGAATATTTCTGACCAGGATAGGGTGCGCGTCACTTGGGACGAAATATCCATTCCAGACGGGGATGCCAGTGTCTGTGGGGACTTGACCTTGATGAACAATCAGCTCATCTGCAGGTTTGCCACCCAGACCAAGCCGCCATGGGGCATGCCTGCGGGAGGAATGCTGGACATATCTGCCGTGGTCAAAGGGCAACCTGTGCTGGACCTGGTCAATATCTTCGATTTCCTGCCAGACAACTGGTGCAGCTGGCCCAACACCTACCACCGGATCCAGGCCCTGGAGAACGGACCGGACCAAGGTGTGGTCCGGGTCGAACGGGACTGGGATCAAGTGCACCTGGTCACTGAGTACACCCTGAGAAAGGGCGAAAACGTCATTTATGTCATCACCTGGATGACTAATGCCGGGGACCTGATCTTGGAAGATATCCAGCCCGGCTACACCCTGTACTTAAAGGGCGGCCACATGCTTTCTCCCCCCGGACTTCAGGGAATCAAAGAGGGCCGGGCCAAAGAAGCTATGACCTGGAGTTTCATCGGTTACGATCAGGCCTGGTGTATTGCTTTGCACGCCCCATATGTGGAATATATCGATCACTTCGGGCAGGATATGTTCGGCCGGCTCAGCCTGGCCCCGGGTGAGACCAAGTCCGTAGAAGCCTGGGTCCAGGTCTGCGCTCACAGTAATATCTCCGAGATCCTGGGATTTGAACTGGAACAGAAAAAATCCACCCGGGGGATTTTGCAGGGCCGGGTCTTGGACCAAGCCGGGCAGGTGGTGCCCGAGCCCTATGTGGTGGTGGAGCAAAAGGGTCAGACGTTGACCTGGGCCCAGGGCCAGAATGGAAGGTACTCCCTGTCTTTGCCCCCAGGGACCTTCAAGGTGCAGGCCATGGCCAGGCACTACAGCCAAAGCAGGACCCAAGAGGTTACCATCACTGAGAATCAGATCACAACGCAAGATTTTTCCGGGCTCCAGTCTCCGGCTCGTTTGAACTTGCAGGTTGCGGATGCCCGGGATCAGGCTCCCCTGGACGCCAGGATAGACATCGCTCAGGGGCCGGCGCCGAGGATAGGATTCCTGGGGGACTCCCGTTACTTTACCGATCTGGAAAGCAAGGGTTGGGCGGAGTTGACCATTCCTCCGGGGGAGTATGTCTTTCAGATCTCACATGGAGGAGGGTTTCTGGGCTTACCCCGGGAAGTGCCTGTCCTTTTACAGGCAGAAGACGACCGGCACCTGGATATCGAGCTGCAGCTCGAAGCCCGCCCGGCCGAAAAGGGGTGGTACGGGGCGGACCTCCATCATCACGGCGATGTCCTGGACGGTGTGACCTCCCCGGAATTCGTCGTTCGCTCTCAGTTGGCCTGTGGATTGGATATACTCTTTCTCAGTGATCACGATGCAACCAAAAACAACGATACCATGGCCGCTCTCACAGCCAAGCGGAGCGTCCCCTTTATTCCGGGCATGGAGATCTCCCCGGCCTGGGGACATTTCAACATCTATCCGGTCACCTCAAAGGTTGCGTTGGGGCTGGATCCCGGCTCGAGCCCGGCTGCAGAGATTTTCAGCCACGCCAGGGAGCTGGGGTCGGAGGTGGTGGTCGTCAATCACCCTTACAGCACGTATGGCTACTTCCGGAGTTTGGACTTGGGGGTTGCCCCGGGAGGGTATGTCAACAATTTCGATCTGTTGGAAATAAATTACCAGTACCCGGTGGATCAGATCCTGCACAAGGCCTGGGATTTCTGGAATCAAGGAAAACCAATCTATCTCACGGCTGGAACAGACACCCACAGCGTATGGCAAGACACCAGCGGAGCCGTGCGCATGTATGTGTATATCCAGGCAGAGCTTACTTCATCCGCGGTGATCGAAGCCCTCAAGTCCGGATCATCCTACGCCACCTTTGGGCCCCTGGTTTTTCCGGAAATTCCCTTTGGACAGGAGGTGAAGGTGCACGAAGGACAAGGGTTGCGTCTGATCTATGACCTGGTGGCCGTGCATGGACTCCAGGAAGTCCAGCTCATCCATAATGGGCACGTAGCGGACAGCATGAGGCTGGAAGGGATTAAAAATGCCCGGCAGATACAATTTCCGGTTCGACCTGTCCAGGATTGCTGGTATGCCTTGGTGGTTTCCGATGTTCGTGGCCACCGGGCCTTTACGAACCCACTATGGGTCAAGGTCGACAAATCAGGTAAACATACAGGAGTATAAATATGGGCAAAGATGCGCAGTATTCTCTGACCGGTATTTATCGTTATGAATGGATTTTTGGTCCTGGATTCTTAGGCTATGGAGAGCCTCAGGTGACCAGAGAGATCATAAACCAGATGCAGTGGTCTGCAGGGACCAGGGTCCTGGATGTGGGCAGCGGCCTGGGCGGTCCGGCCTTTTTGATGGCCTCGGAATACCAGGCCGAGGTTACCGGGGTGGATCTGACCCAGCAGATCGTGGATATTGCCGTCCAACGCCAGAAGGACCAGGGCATTGCAGACGTGTCCTTTCTCCAGGGTGATATTCATGAGCTGGATTGGGAGGACGGCTCTTTTGACGTTATTTGGAGCCGGGAGACCCTCCTCCATGTTCCAGACAAGGATAATTTATTCAAGAAGTTCTATAGCTGGTTGTCTCCGGGCGGGGCGGTGATGATCACCGATTACGCCCGAAGGGTCGGCCGGGGGAGCGATAAGTTCGAAAACTATATCCAGGAATCCGGATATCCCCTGGAGGAACTGGAACGTTACGGCGATCATATCCGGCAGGCCGGGTTTGAGCAGGTGACTATTCAAGATCAGACCGAATACTTGATTTCCATTCTCCAGGACCAGCTGCACAAGCTGGATTCCCGCAAAGATGAATTTATAAACAAGTTCTCGGAGGAAGACTTTGAATATCTCCGCTCCCGTTGGCAGCTGAAGCTGGATTGCTGCCAGGACGGGGACATGCGCTGGGGCTGGTTCTCGGCCCGGCGGCCGAATGAGTAAACTGGGAGACCTTAAAAATCAATCCAAATCTCTTTGACAGTAGTTTGGGGTCTGGTCATGATGAAAATATATAAGAAGAATGAGCAAGTCTGGAACAGCATTAACAGCCGAGTTGATACCATGCATTTGTTTTATGGATCGGAGGCTAACTGATGGGATTTTCATCCCAAAATTCTATGTTGAGCCAGGGAAGAGGCTCAATGTTCACCTTCAATATTGAGGTTCCTTGTCAGATCGAACAAAAGGAACGGTAGTATGTCGCTTCATGTAAAAAGCTTGATATTTATTCTCAGGGAGAGACCGAAGAGATAGCGTTGCACAACCTGATTGAGACCTTAGAGCTCTTTTTGACCTCATGCTACGATCGCGGTGTTCTGGACAATGTCTTAATCGATTGCGGATTCAAGAAAGTTAACCAAGGTACCTTAGAGGCAAACCCAAGTGAAAAAAAGGTGACGGTTTCCCTTCCCTTGTTCGCTGAAAACAATTCCGCATGCCCCGCATAACACCTATTGATTGGAAAACCCTTGAGTATGTTTTCGAGCTAGCCGGTTTTGTTTTTGAGCGGCAAAAAGGAGATCATCGCTGCTATGTAAGGGAAGGAACGTGGCGACCAGTCCTCATCCCAACCTACAAAGAGGTGGATATTGATATAATCCAGGCAAACATGAGAACGGACGGATTAGACCGGAAAACCTACTTCGAATATTTGTAAATGTAAGTAGGTAATGAAAGTTCTGTCAGTAAAAGCTTTTAAAAGCCTACATATAAAAAACCCCGTTCTCTCAGAGAGAACGGGGTTTTTTATATGCCCCCGGCGCGATTCGAACACGCGACACCAGGATTAGGAATCCTGTGCTCTATCCTCCTGAGCTACGGGGGCTAGGTACAAAAATGTGTATGTCTTTCCGTGACTTCTGTCAAGCTGGGGGCTGTGGGGCTCCCTCTGTGCCAATGTGAGTGATACGCGGGGGTATTGAGACTTTGTGATGAATCGAATCTCTTTTTGATATGATGGTCCGAAGAAACCCAGATTGGAGTGGCAATGGCGGCCAAAAGCGGACTCAGGTAAGGCTTTTGGGATAGGACCCCACAGGGCGGTGATCAAATCCTCAGATGGCATTCACCAGGAGTGGAATCAGGCTTTGCCGTATGCATTGATGGCAAAGACTTGTAGATTGCTTACAGAGGCGATTCCATCAAAATCTTTATCATTGTGCAGCAAAGGCACTGAATGTTCTATGGCGGTTTGTGCGATGAGACAATCAGCTGTCTTTCGTATGGTGAGGCCTCGTTTTCTACAGGTACGATAGAGCCGGGCAGCATTGATGTATCCATCCGGGATGGTCAACTCAAGGATCGGCAGATCAAGGAAATGTTTTGTGGCTATTTCAAAGTCCCTGTCATGTTTAAAACCCTGCAGTGTTTCTGTAAGGATATAGCTCGAAACACAAACCTCTTCCTCCGCTTGCAGGAGCTCCCGGAGACGGAACCGGGAGGGGCTTGAAATGCCGTTAAAGAAGTCTATCCAGACAGTGGTGTCAACCAATATCTTCAAAGCGATTTTCCCTCATCTGGTTCAGGTCTCCTTGCCAATGAAGCTGTCCTTCCAGGTCGAGCATAGCCTTCCTTTTTTTGCGGGCAACAAGTTCTTTAAGTGCATAATTCACCAGTTCCCGCTTGGTTTTCAACCCGGTGAAGAGCAAACCTTCTTCAATTAGGCTGTCTTCAATAACAATATTCGTGCGCATGATTCTGTCCTCCAAATGTATAAAATAATTTTTCTGAATGTGTATGTCAACAATGGTGTCGTCAAGGCCTCCTTGGCCTACTAGGAATTTTTACAGCATCCTCGGGTCTCTGCGGTCGCTACCAGCGTCGACCTGGCGGATTGTCTGTAAAGAGATCTGAAGTCCTCGATGGAATGATATCATGTAATCTATTGCTTTATTGGTCATTCTCAACGAGTCTTCGAGTGAAGAATCTCTCTTTCCAGGACTTCGCGGCGACTCCGGTCCCGAACGGCAGCGGTCCGCTTCCGGGCCTGGAGTCCACTGTTCTCTGGGGTTGGCGGCCAAGGAGATTGACTCCAGGCCAGCGGTCTATTAGGACAAAGGCCTCAGAAATCAACGCATCCAGGAGATACTATGGATACTCTGCACGATCCTTTGTTCACCCCCATGTACATCAACTCCTTATCAATCAAAAACAGAATCTACCTGCCGGCCATGCACATGAATATGGCCCAGGATTTTCAGGTCACCGCACCTTTAAAAGCCTTTTATGCCCGCCGGGCCCAGGGTGGAGCCGGAATGATCTGTGTCGGCTTCGCCACCATAGACGAGCAGTCAGGTTCATCGCTTAATATTGGGGCCCACAAGGATGAGTTCATACCCGGGCTGGCTGAATTGGCCCAGGCAATAAGGGACAATGGAGCCAACAGCTGCGTACAGCTCAATCACGCTGGACGGTACAACTTCTCTTTTTTCATGAACGGCGAACAAGCCGTAGCCCCCTCGGCCCTGACCTCCAAATTGACCGGTGAAAGGCCCAGGGCTCTGGCCATCGAGGAAATCAGGGCCATTGTAGAAAGCTTCGGGCAGGCCGCGGCCAGGGTACAAAAAGCCGGTTTCGACGCTGTGGAGATCCTGGCCGGCACCGGCTATTTGATCAGTGAATTCATCTCTCCGCTCACCAATCAGCGGGCTGATGAGTACGGAGGTAGCTTTGAGAACCGGATGCGGTTTGCCCTGGAGGTTTTGGGCGAGGTTCGGGAGCAGGTAGGCCCGGATTTTCCCCTTGTGGTCCGCATGAACGGCAACGATCTCATGCAGGATGGAATGAACAGCCAGGATCTTATGACCGTGGCCCAGAGCTTGGCTGAACAGGGCCGGGTGGATGCCTTCAACGTCAATGTGGGCTGGCACGAAGGCCGGGTGCCTCAGATTGTGACCAGCGTTCCCAGAGGAACATTTACCTATCTGGCCCGGCAGATTAAAGACAAAATCGGACTTCCGGTCATTGCCTGCCACCGCATCAATGATCCGGATCTGGCCCGGGAGCTTATCGGCACTGGGATGTGCGATATGGTGGCCATGGGCCGGGCCTTGATCACCGATCCGGACCTGCCCGGCAAAGCTGAACAGGGCCGGGAAGAAGATATTATGCACTGCATCGGCTGCGCCCAAGGGTGCTTCGACAATATATTTCGTCTCAAGCCGGTGGAGTGTCTGGCCAACCCACAAGCCGGACATGAACTGGAAACCGAAATTGTTCCCAGTGATAAACCGCAGAATGTTCTGGTCATCGGGGGCGGACCTGGCGGAATGAGCGCCGCCCTGGCAGCTAAGGCCAAAGGACATCAGGTCCTCCTGTGGGAAGGGTCGCAGCGATTGGGGGGACAGCTGTGGACGGCCGCCACCCCCCCAGGACGAGAGGAGTTCGCTACTCTGGCCCGGGATTTGGCCCATCAGGTGGAAAAATCCGGTATCCAGGTCAGCCTGGGAAAGGAGGCTACGGCCGCGGAAGTGATGCGACACAAGCCGGATGTGGTGGTTCTGGCAACCGGGGCCAAGCCGGTCAGTCCCCAGCTGCCAGGGACGGACCTGCCCCACGTCTTCCAGGCCTGGGATGTATTGCATAAGAAGGTCTGGCCCGGCCGGAGGGTGGTGGTCCTCGGCGGCGGGGCGGTGGGGGTGGAATGCGCCATGGCCCTGGCCCGGAGGGGAACACTGGGTGGGAATGAGCTCAAATTTCTGCTGGAGTATAAGGTGGAGGACTGTGAATTCCTGCGGGCTCAATGCCTGCAGGGCACCCATGACGTGGTTGTGGTGGAGATGCTGGAGCGAGTGGGCCAGGACATTGGCAAGAGCACCCGCTGGACCATGCTCCAGGAGCTCCGCCAACTCCATGTTCAGGTCAAGACCAAGACCAAGGCTGTGGGCATAGAAACAAAGGGCCTGGTGGTGGACAAAGAGGGCCAGGAAATGCGGATTCCGGCCGATTCCGTGGTCTTGGCTCTGGGTTCCAGGTCCTTTAATCCTTTGCAGGAGGAACTGGAAGCAAAGGGCATTGCCTGTCGGGTGGTCGGAGACGCCAGGGAGGTAGGTCAGGCCATTGAGGCCATCCATGCCGGATTTGCCGTGGGGCGGGACATATAGACGGTGGGCGGTCCTGGCCAAAGAGAGACATCAGAGGTCAGGCATCAGAGGTCAGCAAGAAGAAGAGAGGGGGGAGGGAGGGAAACAACATGTGGTTGCGGTTTATTCGAATGACCCGGGCCGGCAGTGACGGAGAGGACAAGTCGTAAGTCTCTTTTGTGATTGATTCGGCAAATATTTTTTGGCGCTTTGGCCCAAAAAATATATCAGATTTGCCGGAGGTAAAGCTCGTATGAAACTAGAATTTACTCCGAAGAGGGCCTGCCCTTGGGGGCAAGGGCGGCCTACTACGAGGCAACGGCACTTGCGTAGGGCGGGCCCGGCACTCACTTTTAGCTTTGGTGTTCATTATTTTGCAGTGACTTTCCAACTGGAAGTGAGTGCCGGGCCCTGCCTTCTTTGCCAGTTTCATCCTCGATCAAACTGGGCGTCTGCGGCCAGCGGCGGTGCTGTCCTCTGACCTCTGACCTCTGTCCTCTGACCTTCATCCCCTCCGCTTGAACATCCTTTCCAGTTCACTGGCCCCCAGGGCGATCATGGCTGGTCGACCGTGGGGGCAATACTCTTTATTCGGGGTATGAACCCATAGCTTGATCAGCTCCAAAGCCTCCTGATTTGAAAGGGCCTCACCGGATTTTATGGCCTGGCGGCAAGCCATCAGCTGCCACAAATCCTCCTGGGAGTCGGCCTGCTGTCCAAGAATGTGGTCCAAAAGCTCCTTGGCCTTAGCTGGTTCCAACTGGGCGGGAACGCTCCGGATGAGCAAGGCTCCTGGCTGGGAGTTGTCCAACTCAAAACCCATACGGCGTAAAATCGGGGCCAGGCGGCCAAGGTGCTCTTCTTCGCTTTGGTGCAGGGGCCGGTGTATGGGCAGGGCCAAGGCCCTCTTCTGTCCGGACTGACCCTGGGTGGAGTAGCGGTGGTACAGAACTCGTTCGTGGGCTGCATGCTGATCCACCAGGATGAGTTGGCCGTGCCTGGAGATGAGCAGCAAATAGGTGTTTTGGATTTGACCTCGAAAGGTAAATCCCTGGATGTGAAACTGATCCAGGGTCGATTCTGGAGGCTCGTGGCCGGCGTGCCCCTGCATCTGAAGGTCCGGCTTTTTGGGACCGGCGGTTTGGGGTTGGTCCTGGGTGGGGTCTTTTGTCTCCGGTCGTCCTTCGGCTGCTTGAGGAGCCAGAAATTCCTCAAAGGTCTGAAACTTGTATCGGGGTTCAGGAGGTTCGGAATGGGCTCCGGACCATGAAGCAGTCCCTGGTTCCTGATTTGGGTGGACCGAGCGATCCAAAGCCTGGCCCACCCCCTGATGCAAGAGGCTGAATACCCGTTTTTCATCCCGGAACCTGACCTCCAGTTTGGCCGGGTGGACATTGACATCCACCTCCTGGCTGGGGATGCGCAGAAACAAGACGGCCTGAGGATATTCCTTGTGCAGGAGCCGGCCCTTAAAGGCCTGGCGTAAGGCGCTGATGAGCATCTTGTCCTGGACCGGACGTTTGTTGACAAAAAACAAAATGCGGTCCCCCCTGGCCTGGGCCGTCTCCGGGTGACCGATGTAGCCGCTTAAAGCGTAGTCCTCATCTTCGGCCTCCACCTCCAGGAGCCGGTCTGTTATTCCCGGCGGCCAGATGTCCTGTAAGCGCTGGGCCAGGCTTTGTCCGGCCGGAAACTCGAGGATCGTGCGCTGATTGGATAGAAAGGTAAAGGCCGTATCCAGGTTGGCCAGGGCGAAACGGCTTACGGCCTCCTGGCACCGTTTGGCCTCGGTCTGCTGGGTCTTTAAGAACTTGAGCCGGGCCGGAGTGTTGGCGAACAGGTCCCGGACATAAATACTTGTTCCTTCCCGGAAGGGAACAGGTTTGACCTCGGAAAGGACTCCGAACTCCACCTCCAACTCCGCGCCTTCGGATTGTCCGCTGCTTATGGATCGCAGGCGCATTCTGGATACCGAGCCAATGGAGGGCAGAGCCTCGCCTCTGAACCCGAAGCTGGCGATGCTCAGCAGATCTTGAAAGGTGGCGATTTTACTGGTTGCATGCCGGGTCATGGCCTGTGGCAAATCCATGGCATCCATGCCCGAGCCATTGTCTTCGACTTGAATAAGGGATTGCCCCCCGCCCTGGATAGCGGCCAGAACGCGACTGGCCCTAGCATCCAGGCTGTTTTCCACCAGTTCCTTGAGCACGCTGGAGGGCCGCTCCACCACCTCGCCTGCGGCGATCTGGTTTTGCAGTTCCGGGGGTAATATGTGAATGGATTGTGGTACCCGAGCGTCTTCCTGCAAAAGCCCTACTCCCGCTCGGCGCTTATATCGTGTCCAAACTGTCCGACCTGCAACAGGTTGAGCATCACAGTGGCCTTATATTCAAATTCCGTCCGTTCAAGTTCAACATCCAATCCCCAGCATTGGTGCCTGTAGCCAACCTGAAGCCGTTGATGGATGATATCTGAGTCTTCAACGTCCTGTTTGATGTCTACCCCAAAAAGCCAGGAGGGAGAAAGTCTGTAGGTGCCCCCAAACTGGACCACATTGATGGGGTTTTGATCCTGACGCCGAATATCTTCAGGCATCTCTTTCTGGTAGTCCAGACCGAAAAACACAGATGTATTGGACCTGGGCCGAAGCTGGAGGTAATGCTCGTGTTCGGTGAAAGTGGTTTCGTAAGGGGAAAACCAGGTCTTGGAATGCAAAGAAATCCAGGAAAAGGGACGCAGTTGCAACTCGGCCCGAACATCGGAGAACGGACGGCGGGGATATGTCTCCCTGTTCCGACTCCGGGTGGCCTCTCGAAAGTCATAGCTCTGTTCCAGATCAAAGAGGCAAAAATCGCGATAGGTCGTAGCCAGATCAGGTTTCTGGCCATTTTCCTTCGGACCCTGACGGGTAACCTTGCGGCGGGTGAAGATGGATTGTAATGAATAGGTCAACTCGTTTTCCGGTTCAATGCGGTCCAGGGAGTCGAAGTCCGGCAGGTCTTCCTGGTCTTGATCCGGGATATAATTCCACTCCAATTCGGGCTGCAGGGTGTGCTTTATTCCCGTCCATTGCGACTCTCCGGCAGCGTCCAGGCCGTGACCGGCTCCTGGCTGCGGAGTGAAGTCAAAGATGCGCTGCATGGAGGTAAAGGCATTGACCTGGACGTCGAAAATCCCCCGGGTATGGGTTGTCCCATCTACATTGGGGGCGTTTTCCACCCGGTCCAGGGTGTAAAAGGTCTGCCTCCAGCCCAGCCTGGGTATAACCGTTCCGTATGCATTGGTTATGGGCAGGCTGATCTGGGGGTGAAGGTCGGTGCGCACCCCGGTGGTTCCGAACTCGCGCCAGAAATAGGTCATCTTGTTTTCAGCCTGCCATTGCAAGGGGGTGGACAGCAGATGGGATTGAAAAAAATCCAGATCTACCTGGGGTAGACGTTGCAGAGTGGGGTTTTGTGATGCGGACAGATTGTCGTTCATGTATTTTAGGTTTTGGGTGTATTGCATTTGGGTATAAAGTCCCATTTGGGCCCAGTTGCGGCTGACCAGAAAAGTGTTTTCCCGCTGCAAGAGGTCCTTATCCTGAATGTCCCGTCCGAATTGGGACAAAAAGATGTCCCGGCTTTCCTCAAAACCGCTTATCCCGGAGTCGAAATCCCGGAGATAGTCCTGGTCGGAAACCAGGTCCACATCAAACTTTGTCGTCCATTCCGGGGAAAAGAGTTTTCCGTTGTACTTACCACGAATCCAGTAACGCTCGGAGTTGGGCCGACCCCAGCGGTCGTTTTGGAATTGGTCCATGTCTTCATCACGTAAAGAGTCATTCAGCCAATCGGCCCGAAAGTATCCTTTGCTCATAAGATCCGGTGTGGTTCTGTATTCCAAGCCGAGCATAAGCCCCCGGTTGCTCATCATATTGGCATAGACCGTTGCGTCCCGGTCCGGGCCCAGGACCTGGAAATACGGGAGATTAAGGCTCAATCCATTGCGGTCTCCGGTGGAAAACTCGGGCATCAAAAACCCGGACTGACGTTTCTTTTTGGCCGGCAGCACCAGAAAAGGGGAATAAAGGACCGGTTGGCCTTTGATCTTGAATCTGGGATGAGACAGTCGGGCATACCCGTCCAGGGTGACTGCGCCCCGGGAGGTCTGGAGGGACCAGGCCGGGGTAGGTCCATCACAGGCAGTAACTTCGGCCTGATCGAAGCTGTAGCTCTGTGGTCCAGTCTTCTTGATCCTCTCCCCGGTTACATACAAGTGGGAATCCTCCAGAAAGATCCTTCCGTTTGTCAGCCAGCCCACATCATTTTTTAAGTCGAACTCGGCCGTTTCTGCCTGCAAGGTGTCGGTCCCGAACCGGACCCGAATATTACCGCGCAGATACACCCAATTTGTATCCCAGTAATAGCGGGCGAAATCTGCCTGCAAGGAATCGTCACCCCGGGTCAGCAAGACGTTGTCCCGGGCCTCGACCACTTTGCGTTTTTCAAAAACCTGCATGGTCTCGGCCCGCAAGATCCAAGGGTCATCATCCGATGTCGAATCCAGGGGCAGAAGTTGGGGTTGGGCGGCGGCTGCGGGTATGAACAAAATCAGGAAAAGTAAGGCCGCCAAGCTGGACCTAACAAGATATTGGCAAGGGATGCGAAGCGTATACAGCATGGGAGGTTCAGCCGAATTTTGTGGGGTTGTGTCCACCATAAGCAGGCCTGGGGCTTGATTCGTCCGAAACCATCGTGGATTGAATTTCTCATCTGCAAATAGACGGAAACGGTCCATTTGTAAAGAACGGTTGGGTTCAGCTTGGTTAGGGGAATATGAGAACAATTTTTGATACAAAAATGTGCCTTCTTGGCCGGTCCCAAGATGTCAATTCCAAAGATGTGCAGCTCAAAATGAAGAAAAAAGTTTCAAAATTGTATCAAAAGATGCACTTTTTTTGAAGATCTCTTCGATTTCTTACATCTAACAAACTGGAAAAATTACTATAAATGATACTTGGCAAGCCCTTTGCTTTATCTTCCTTCAAGCAGTCAGAAGATTTTTTCCACCCCCAGATCACCTCAGCTTAAGGAGGAGGCAATGAAAAAGATTGAAGCAATTATAAAGCCCTTCAAGTTCAATGCGGTCAAGGAAGGCCTGACCGCCGTGGGAGTACAGGGCATGACGATCAGCGAAGTGCGGGGATGCGGGCGGCAAAAGGGACATCAGGAGATTTACCGGGGAGCGGAGTATGAGGTGGACCTGATTCCTAAGATTAAGATCGAGCTGGTGGTTGACGATGATCAGCTCAGTCAGGTCCTGGAAGTTATCCAACACAACGCAAAGACCGGCAAGATCGGGGACGGGAAAATATTCGTCCTGACAATCGAGGACGCTTTGCGGATCCGGACCGGAGAGTCGGGGCAAAGCGCCTTATAAAGATGCGAGTACGATATTCATCAGAGATCAGAGGTCAGACATCAGACGTCAGAGGAGAGGTCAGAGACCAGACGTCAGCGTCGCCTTTGGCGGCGGCCGCCAGTTTGATCGAGTAAGTAACTGGTTACAAAAAGGGCAGGCCCTCGGAGAAGACCGCCCTACCCAAAAGAGCACGAGCTGGGTTGCAACTGCGTAGGCCGCCCTTCTCCGAAGGGCTGGCAGGGACGAAATAGTCATATAATCAATACAGGAGGATAGGTACGTGGAATCTGTGCTTGAACTGAGTTATGCTCTGGATACATTGTATTTTCTGATATCCGGAATGCTGGTTATGTGGATGGCTGCTGGTTTTTCCATGTTGGAGGCCGGTATGGTCCGGTCTATGAACACAGTGGAGATTTTAACCAAGAATATTGCTTTGTACTCTATTGCCTGCATTATGTATATGCTCATCGGGTACAACATCATGTATGGAGACGGGGGCTCCTTTCTGCCCGGATTCGGTTTTTTGGTCAGTGGAGACAACAGTGTGCAAAGTGTAGTCTCCGGTGGGGATCAGGCCCCGTATTACTCCTCTATAGCCGACTTCTTCTTTCAGGTCGTCTTTGTGGCTACGGCCATGTCTGTGGTTTCTGGGGCCGTGGCCGAGAGAATGAAGTTATGGGCGTTCCTCTTTTTTGCCGTGGTCATGACCGGAGTTTTGTATCCAGTACACGGGTACTGGACCTGGGGCGGCGGATTTCTGGACGGGCTGGGGTTTTCCGACTATGCCGGGTCCGGTATCGTGCACATGGCCGGTGCGGCCGCCGCCTTGGCCGGGGTCCTTGTTTTAGGGCCGCGGACCGGAAAATACAGTCCGAGCGGCAAGATATCGCCCATCCCCGGTTCAAATCTCCCATTGTCCGCTCTGGGGACCTTTATTCTATGGATGGGCTGGTTCGGATTTAACGGAGGCTCCGAACTGAAGGTTTCGGACGTGGAGTCGGCCAATGCCGTGGCTATGGTTTTTGCCAATACCAATATGGCTGCGGCCTCAGGGATGATTGTGGCCCTGGCTGTTTCCCAGCTCAAGTTCGGTAAGGCCGATCTGACTATGGGCTTAAACGGGGCCTTGGCCGGTCTGGTGGCTATTACTGCTGAGCCCAGCGCTCCAAGTATGTTGTTGGCCTCTTGTATCGGGGCGGTAGGTGGGGTTATCGTGGTCTTCTCCATTGTGGGCCTGGATAAGCTGAAGATAGACGACCCGGTGGGGGCGATTTCCGTGCATGGAGTCGTGGGTATCTGGGGCCTTATAGCCGTATTGTTTTCCAATTCCCAGGCCAGCGTAGGGGGGCAATTGGCGGGAATTGTGGTCATATTTGCCTGGATGTTCGGAACCAGCCTTCTCTTATGGCTGGGACTGAAAGCGGTTATGGGCATTCGGATCAGTGAGGAGATGGAGTACAACGGTATGGATATGGCCGAATGCGGAATGGAGGCCTACCCGGAGTTCATGGCCGGCAAAGGATAAGAGGTGTGCAGTGGGCTCACAGAGCCCACTGGGAAAAAGAGCACAACAGAGGCAGTCAAACATAAACTCAAGACAAAGGGTTAGGTTTTTCGGGAGTACATATTTTACTTGACCATGGTTCAGGCGCATTGTGCGCAAGGGGTCGGTCTGATATTTATGGGCCGGGCATATATATATGCCCGGCCTTTTTTGTCTTCACCCATTTACTTGTTGAGCACAAGGAGCGGCCATGAGCGAGGAGCAAGGAGAGATTTGGATTGCAGTCCTGGGATCGGGGTGGCATGTGATCTATGAGTCAGGAAGGGACGAAAACGGTGATCCCATATGGAAGTATCCGTTGTTTTTGGAAATTGAGGAACAGGACGACGGACAGCCGGGGATTGTCTTCAGGCCGTTGTGCGTTTTTGGCAATAACTCCTCTCTGGTTCCCATCGATCCCAGGCACATTATGTATTCCTATCGACCGGCAGAGGATATCATCAGCATGCGGGAAAAATTTGTGGACAGATACAAAGCTGAATTGGAATCCATGAGTCAGACCACCCATAACGTAAGCTCCAATGACGGAGGACGGTTGCAATAGACATTTTGGGAAAAGGTATTGACATTACATCTCTTCCCCGCTAACGTGACTACAAAATGCAGAATATATAGCCATTGATACAATTGTTTTTTCGGCTGCCCTGGACGCTGTAAGCAAAGGGGTGCTTGCCTTAGCAAAGCTTTCAACCGGGCAAGAAACATATGTCCTAGCTGTAAACACTATTTTGGTTCCGCAACTGAATTTGCAACCGGGCAGTGGGCCGGATCTGTCAGCACCCAATACTTAGCATGTCGGAGTGTTATGCCCAATCTGACTATTTCGGATGTTACTCTCACCTTTGGCGGTCTGCACGCTTTGTCTTCAGTCAACATGGAATTAGCCCCGGGCCTTATTACTTCTATTATTGGACCTAATGGGGCCGGGAAAACCTGTATCTTAAATTGTGTTTCCGGGTTTTATCATCCCAGCAGCGGAGACATTCATTTCAATGGTCAACGACTGACCAAGCTCTCTCCCCATCAAGTATCAAAAATCGGTATCTCCAGAGCCTTTCAAAACCTGGAGTTGTTTCGGGGCCTCTCGGTTCTGGACAATCTCATGCTCGCCCGCCACAAAAACCTTACCTATAGCTTGTTGCACGCCGTAGTGTTTTGGGGAAAAGCCTCTCGGATAGAAGCCGAGAACCGGGAACATGTGGAACAGGTCATAGACTTTATGGAGCTTGAGCCGTACCGCAAACAAACTGTGGGCAGTTTGAGCTACGGAGTGCAAAAGCGGGTGGAAGTGGCCCGGGCTTTGACCTTGTCCCCTCAGGTGATCTTGCTTGATGAACCTATGGCTGGCATGAATGTAGAAGAAAAAGAAGACATGGTCAGGTTTATCTTCGATATTAAGAACGAATGGGGGCTTACAGTGGTGCTTGTGGAACATGATCTCGGTGTGGTTATGGATATTTCCGATCATATATATGTTTTGGATTTTGGAGAAGTGATCGGCTCCGGCAGTGCACAACAGGTGGCTTCCAACCCTAAGGTCATTGAGGCCTATATCGGGGAAGAGTAACCATTTATGGAAAATCGAGACTTCTTACTCCAATATAGTATTCCTCAGCTTTTACGCTGGAGGGTCAAAAGCAGTGGACATCGGACCGCCCTGCGGGAAAAGGATTTCGGGCGTTGGATCCCTTACAGCTGGGACGAGTATTACGATTATACACGAAAGGCCGGATTGGGACTCAAGGAAATCGGCCTGGAAAAGGAAGATAAGATCGCCTTGATCTGCGACAATATCCCGGAGGTGTTGTTCGTATCCATTGGAGCCCAGGCTGTGGGAGGGATCTCGGCCGGGATCTATCAGACAACCCTGCCCGCTGAGTTGGCCCAGATCATCGATTTTTTAGATGTGACCCTGGTTTTTTGTTCTGACCAAGAGCAAGTTGACAAAATGGTTGAGATTCGAGACCGCGTCCCCCGGGTCAAGAAGGTCATTTATGAAGATGATCGGGGCATGCGCAGTTACAAGTCCGATCCGTGGTTCATGTATATCCAGGATCTCTATGCCTTGGGAAGCTCGGCCCACGAAAAAGACCCCAATCTTTTCGAGGTCCTTGTGGATAAGGGAAGCCCGGATGATGTCTGCCACCTGTGTTTGACTTCGGGAACCACCGGTCTGCCCAAAGGGGCTATGATGACCCACCGCAATTACATCAATATGGGCCTGCAGCTCACAGAGGTGGACCCCCTGGAGCAGACCGATGAATATGTGTCTTTTTTGCCCTTTGCCTGGATCGGGGAACAAATGAATTCTTTCGGAGTGGCCATGGCCACTGGAATCGCCATCAATTTCCCGGAATCGGTGGAAACGGCCATGACCGATCTCAAGGAGATCGGTCCCCATTTCATGTTCGGGGCCCCGAGGATCTATGAAACCATCCGCTCCCAGATCTGGCTGAAAATCGATGAGTCCTACCGCCTGAACAAGGCATTCTACAATTATTTTATGAACGTGGGTGAAAAGGCTGCTCATTACCGGATGACCGGTCAGAAAATGCCTTTGCGTCTGCATTTTCTCTCTTGGTTGGGCGATGTGCTCATGTTTCGTCCTCTGGTCAATCAAATTGGTTTTCGCCGTTTACGGAGGGCCTATACCGGAGGGGCCGCTCTGGGTCCGGAGCTGTTCACTTTTTACCAGGCCATCGGAGTGAACTTAAAACAGATCTACGGGCAGACTGAAATCACGGGTATTGCCTATATGCATAGAGACGGTGACGTCCGCCCGGATACCGTGGGGAAGCCTTTACCCAAAACCGAGTGCCGAATCTCAGAGCAAGGGGAGGTCCTGTCCCGGTCCGAATCGGTTACCGCAGGCTTCTACAAGCAGCCGGAAAAGACCCAGGAGCTTCTAAGCGATGGATGGCTACACTCCGGCGATGCCGGGTATATCGACGATCATGGACACCTGGTCATCATCGACCGGGTCTCCGATGTGATGCATAATAACAAGGGGGAAATGTTCAGTCCCATGTTTCTGGAAAACCGCCTCAAGTTCAGCCCCTATATCAAAGAGGCGGTTATTTTCGGAGACCAAAAGGACTTTGTGGCCGCCTTGATCAATATCGATCCCATTGTGGTCGGTAAATGGGCCGAAGACAGAGGAATATCCTTTTCCACGTATATGGACCTGTCCACCAAACCGGAAGTGGCTGATCTGGTCTATCAGGAAGTAGAAAAAATAAATCAAAATGCGGAAAAAGAGCATTTCAAAATCCACCGTTTCGCCATTTTGTATAAGTTGCTGGACGTGGACGACGGGGAGCTGACCAAAACCGGGAAAATCAGACGTAAATTCGTGGGGGAAAAATACAATAATCTCTATGAAGGCCTGTTTGATGAGTCCGTGCAGGACAAAGAGGTGGAGGCCTTTTTTCAGTACCAGGACGGGCAGACCGCAACCGTGAAAACCACAATTCGATTTTACACAATGGAAGGAGAAAAATGACCTATTTTCTGCAACTCGTTGTCAGCGGCATTGTTGTGGGGTCCATATACGCCCTGGCGGCCATTGGGTTTGTCTTGATTTACAAATCCTCCCGGGTCCTCAATCTGGCCCACGGGCAGCTTATTGCCGCAGGGGCCTATATTACTTATTCCCTGACCGTATTTGTGGGTATCCCCATCTACCTCTCCTTTGTGTTGAGCATGGTCATTACCTATTTTCTGGCCATGAGTGTGGAGAGGATTTTTTTGCGCCGGTTGATCGGGGAGCCGATCATCTCGGTGATAATGGTCACCATCGGGCTTATGTCCATTATCGACGGGGTGATCTATCTGACTCCGTTCGGGTCCGAGAACTTGTCCTTTCCCAGCTTTTTGCCCACCCAGCCCATCATGTTTCAGGGTTTGTTCATTTCCTATACCCAGCTGGTGGGGGTGATTATCACTTTTGTCCTTATCGGGGCGTTCTCCTGGTTTTTCAAGAAGTCCACGGTTGGGGTCTCTATGCGGGCGGTATCCGACGACCAGATGGCCTCCATGTCCATAGGTATTTCCGTGCCCAAGGTCTTCGCCCTGGCCTGGGCCACCGCCGGCTTGAGCGCCGCTGCGGCCGGCGGAATTTTGGGCAATATCGTGGGCCTGAATTTCGATACCCTGCATGCCTTTGGGATCATTGTATTTCCTGTGGTCATCCTGGGGGGACTGGATTCTCTGCCCGGAGCGGTGGTGGCCGGAATCATCATGGGGCTCATCCAGCAATTTGCCAGCGGGTATCTGGACGGCAACTGGGGCTTAAACGGCACCGCCTCCCTTGTCCCTTATATCCTTCTTTTGGTCATACTTTTGATCAAGCCTCACGGCTTGTTCGGCACACACGAAATCGAACGGGTGTAGATTATGGCAGCAAATCGTTGGTTGGCCACCGGCAATTACTTTACTACCTACCGGGAAGAGCAGCGCATCTTTTCCACCAACATGGATAGATTGCTCTTTGTCCTTTTCCTGACGGTTCTCTTTGTCTGGCCTTTTTTCCTTCAGATCAGCACCAAGTACATGCTGGTCCTGGACAATATCCTGATAGCGATCATCGCCTTGTACGGTCTGAACCTGGTCACCGGATTCGCCGGGCAGATCTCAGTGGGTCACGCCGCATTCATGGGCATAGGGGCCTACACTGTGGCTGCCCTGGCCGGGGTCATCGGAGATCAGCATGTCTTGATAACCCATGCCTGGCCATTGATGATCCTGGCCGCAGGGCTTATAGGAGCGGTCTTCGGCCTTATCGTCGGCCTGCCGGCCTTGCGCCTGCGGCATCTGTATCTGTTGATGGCCACTCTCTCCTTTCAGCTCATCTTTCAATGGGTGATCAGGTTCATGGAATTTTTCAATCAGGGGCAGTTTATCTATGTGGGCCGTGTCCACTGGTTGAGCGGTGAGGTGGGCAGAAGTGAACATTATATGTTTTGGTACTATGTCCTTTTGGTCACTGTGGTGGCTGCCGGATTCGCGGTGCGCAATCTCTTGCGCACCCGTTACGGACGGAGCCTGGTGGCCGTTCGGGACAACGACCGGGCCGCGGATGCCATGGGCATGCATCCGGGGTTTACCAAGGTCTTCGCCTTTGGGCTGTCCGGATTTTTTGCCGGAATCGCCGGGGCCATGCAGGCCTATCTCAATCGCGGAGCCGGATTTGAGACTTTTACCCTGCATGAGTCCATCCAATATCTGGCCATGGCTATTGTCGGAGGTCTGGGCCAGGTCACCGGCTGCATCTTCGGCCCGGTGGCTATTAAGACCCTGGATCTGCAGGTGGAAAACCTGGCCGAATGGGCCGGGGAGATTCTCCCTTCTGCTTTAGATTTGGCCACTGGACTTCGTCCTTTGAGCTTTGGTCTGGTCATTGTCCTTTTTCTGATGTTTGAACCGCGGGGAATCGCCAATTGGTGGCGGATCCTGCGCTCGTATATCAAACTGTGGCCGTTTCGGTATTGATTTTAAGGGAACCTGGTTTTTCTTCTCTATGGGAAAAAACCGTTTGAACCAAACCTGGGCAAGGAGGACGTTATGAAGACGAACAGGATCAGCACGTGGTTTTTGGTATCGTTGGTGGTCGGCATGTTTATCATTGTTGGGCCGGCCATGGCCAAGGAGTACAAGACAGCAATTTCCCTGGCCATAACCGGGCCGACCTCAGATGCCGGAAACCCCTATTCCAAGGGAGTGGAGGACTATTTTCGCTATGTGAACGACATGCAGCTTTTGGGCGACGACACAATTGATTGCATGATCCGGGACGACAAGTATGAAACAGCCATCACCAAGCGAAATTTTGAAGAATTTTTGGACTGGGGCATTGTTTTTTATCTCAATTATTCAACAGGCAGCACCCTGGCCCTGAAACGGGACTTCGATGAGGTTGAAATGCCCACTCTCCCGGCTTCCTATCATGCCGGAAACATTGAAGGGTCGGACTACATCTTTTTGCCCATTGCTTCCTATTCGGCCCAGAATATCGGATTGGCTGAGTACGTGGTGGAAAATCATGAAGGGGGCACCCCTAAAGTGGCCATGTATGTCCACCCCTCGGCCTTTGGCCGGGAACCGGTTAAGGACGTGGAAAAGGCCGTTGAAGCAGGACTGGATATAGACATTGTGGAAGTGGTGGAGCACGGCAAGGACCTGGACCATACCGGGACCCTCATGCGCTGGAGGAGCAAAGGGGTTCAGTATGTGATCACCCAGACCGTGCAATCTCCGGTGGCTTCTCTACTTAAGGGAGCCAACAACATGGGTTTGGTGGCTGAGACCTTTGGTCAGGAAGGGAAAATGACATTTATGGGGGCCCATTACACCGGGGGCAACGATCTGGTAGCCCTGGCCGGGGATGCGGCCGAGAATTTCTACTGGACCACCTCCTTTATCACTACCAGTGAGCCTAGTGCAGGGGCTGAGGCCCAGCTGGCCTTGGCTGAGAAATACGACCGGGACGACAAGACGGCAAACTCCCATAACTATGCAGCCGGGATTCTGGTGGCCGAGATCACTACTGAAGTTATCAAACGGGCCAAAGCCAAAGGCAAGAAGGTTTCCAAAGAGACTCTGTATGAGGAGCTGTTGAGCATGAACGGGATGAACGCCTTTTACTCCGGGACCACAGTCGGCCCGGTAACCTATTCAAAAGACGATCACCAAGGTGTGGACACTTTGCAGCTCTATGCGGTCCAGGATGGAGAGTTCCGGGCGGTAGGCAAGCCGTTTACTCCGGAGTATACGGACAAGATCGATTAGTATTGACACCGGTTCAAAGCCCCCTGGACCTGCCGGCAACAGGAACAGGGGGTACCAGGGTCTTAAAGTACAGGTATAAATGCCCATGAATATACGAGCAAACGGTCATCTGCTGGAAGTGAACAATATTGAAGTCGTGTACCACGATATTGTCCAGGTCTTAAGAGGAGTCAGTCTGCGGGTAGATGAAGGGGGGATTGTGGCCCTGCTGGGAACCAACGGAGCGGGGAAGACCACCACCTTACGGGCCATCAGCGGACTGCTCAAACCGGAGAACGGCTATATTCGGGACGGCTATATCAAATTTCGAGACACAGATGTGACCAATGTAATGGGGACCTACGTGGTCAGGCTGGGAGCGGTTATGGTCCCGGAAGAACGCCGGGTATTCAAGCATTTGACTGTTGACGAGAATATTCGAGTGGGGTCCATTTCCCGCAAAGACGGGGCCAAAAGGATTCGGGAAGACCATGAGTTGATGTACAGGCACTTTCCGCGCTTGGCCGATATCCCAAACAGGCTGGCCGGTTATTGCTCCGGGGGCGAACAACAGATGATCGTCATCGCCAGGGCCTTGATGAGTGCTCCTAGCTTGCTTATGCTGGATGAACCGTCCCTGGGCCTGGCCCCTTTACTGGTCAGAGAAATTTTTGAAAACATTAAGAAAATCAATGAGGAACTGAACACAACCATTTTGGTGGTGGAGCAAAACGCCAAAATCGCTCTGGATATTTCCAATTACGCCTATATAATGGAGACCGGCAAAATCGTTCTGGAAGGACCCTCAGCCGAGCTGAAGAACAACCCCGATGTCAAGGAATTTTATATGGGACTGACCCGGACCGGGGGCCGGAAGTCGTTCAAGGAAATTAAAGCCTACAAGCGGCGCAAACGGTGGATGTAAGCAAACATCTGCATACGACGTTGGAAGAAGTTGTATGTAAACTTTGGGTCCAAAAGAATAAAAATGTTTCAGATTTGCCGCAGGCAAAGCTGAAAAGGGCAAAACTATGAAGTTTTTAGTCGGCTATACCGGTACTGTGGTGGCCCAGGCGGCCCTGGCTCTGGCCCGGGAGCATGCTCTGGTATTTAATGCCCATGTCATTGTGGTAACTTCCCTGGAAGGCGGATCAAATGAGACTCCGGAGCAGATAGGTCAAGTGGAACAGGATCTGCGGGAGGCGGAAAAGTTTGTAAAAGAGAGAGGAGTGAGCTGTGAAACGAAACAGCTGGTTCGCGGGCTGAGTCCCGGAGAAGACCTGGTTCTCTATGCCAAACAGCAAGAAGTTGACCTCTTGTATGTGGGGATCCGCAAAAAGTCCAGAACCCAAAAAATCATCCTCGGATCGACCGCCCAATACATCATCTTAAAGGCCCCCTGCCCGGTGACAACCGTCAAGTAAAATTCTCCAGCCTGGCTTCCAGCCAGGCTGGAGAATTTTACTCCCAATCTTTTATCGACCTTTGCATGCAATCTTACAATGCGAAAACCATACATGCCGGAGTCAGTTTACTGGAGATGGGGACAGGATAAGGCCTGGACGCCAGGAAATGAGCTGTTGCCCGCAAAAACCGGGTTTCTCATTGTGGGGGCCGGATACACCGGCTTAAGCGCAGCTCTGTCCCTGGCCCGAAATGGGGGACAGGTAACAGTTGTAGACCAAGAGACAGGACCGGGACAGGGGGCCAGCGGGCGGAACGGGGGAATGGTCCTCTCCGGCTACCCCCTGGATTGTTCCTCTTTGATGACCAGATTCGGACCCCAAAGGGCCAAGGCTTTGTTTGCCGCATCCTTGGAGGCGGTGAGCGAAGTGGAAAACATTATCAACCAGGAAAAAATCGCCTGTGCCTTTCAGCGGACCGAACATATAGCGGCTGCTGTGCACCCCTCGCACAAGGATTGGCTGTACCGGGAACAGGACTGTGTGGCCAGTATTTCGGGCCAAGTCCCTCGGGTTTTGAATGCAGAGGAGATGTGCGAAGGGCTGGGGACAAACTATTATTGGGGTGGTTTGGCCGATCCTTGGGCTGCGGCTTTGAATCCATTTGAATACGCCACTGGTTTATATGAGGCGGCCCTGGCCGCCGGGGCAGGATTTTCCTGGCAAACCGGGGTGCTTGGCATTGATCGGGAACCGAGTGGGGTCCGGGTGCAGACCAGCCGGGGGTTGATACGGGCCGAACAGGTTCTGGTGGCTGCCAACGGTTTGGTGCAGGGGCTGGGGACCTGGCTCAGCAAGCGGGTAGTACCGGTGGAAAGCGTGATCATGGCTACCGAAGAAGTCCCTCCGGAAGTTATGAACAGTGTCTTGCCCAAAGAAAATACGGTCTCGGACACCAAGCGGGTGTTGAGTTATTTTCGGCGCTCCCCAGACGGGAAAAGGCTTTTATTTGGGGGTAGGCCGCCAATGCTCCGGGGCTCCCTGGGCCAACAGGCCTTGGCTCTGCATAAAAATATGGCCGCAATCTATCCGCAGCTCAAGGTCTACCGACCTGCATGCGCATGGTCCGGCCGGGTGGGTTTTACCCGGGATCACATGCCCCATGCCGGGGAAAAAGACGGGCAGATGTACGCCCTTGGGTACTGCGGACACGGCATCGCCTTGGCCACCTATCTGGGTCGGCAAATGGCCAAAGCCGTTATGGGTCAAGAAAATCTCCTGTATTTGCCTTTCCCGGGTCCTTCCTTCCCTGGATTTCCTCTCTATCGCCAGCGGGCTTGGTTCATTCCCCCGGCCCTGGCCTGGTTTGCTCTTTTGGATCGCTGGGGCAAGTAAGCTGCACCCAACCTGCCGCAAAGCTGAGTTAATATTCCCTGCCCGGCACTCAATTGGTAATGTAAGGCTTGTTATAAAAGATACGCTAAACTTTACTGCAATTGAGTGCCGGGCGGATCATTGTAGTGACCTGCTTCCTTACTTAGACGGAACTGCAAAAAGTCGATTTACGTTCGTTTGCGATAAAAACTGAAGCTATAACTCTTTGTTTTTGCTGACATCTGATCTATGGCGAGGGCAACGATAGTTTTTGCACTCGCATCTACTTAGGCCTCTTCCTCTACCCCCATGTAATGAAGGGTGCGGGGGATACGTTCGCTTTGATTGTAGATGTTTTCGGCAATTGTATGCCGTTTTTCCGCCGGGGTTCCTTCGGAAGTGCGCTGCTTCATCTGTTCTGCGCGCAATTTGCGGGTGATTTTATCGGGTTGTTTGAAAACCAGGGCCCCGAAATGGCATTCGTCTACACAGGCCGGGTTGCCGCCGCACAGATCGCATTTATAAGCTACTCCTGAGGCGTATTGTTCAATCATCCCATATGGACACGCCTGCACACAATCTCCGCAGCCATCGCATCTTTTGGCATCAATGACCACGATGTCCCGCTCATTGACCACAATGGCCCCTTGAGGACAGGCCTGCATACAGTCGGCATTTTTGCAGTGAAAACAGATGTGGGGAAAGGAATACCCCTGGCGGGAAAAGTTGGAGATCCGCAGCCTGGCCTTGGAAGGTTGAAACATGCCCTCTTTGGCCATTGAACATACATATGTGCATCGATTGCAACCCGTGCACCGGTTGGGAATGCAGTACAGATATTTTTCCATGTCCCTTTCTCCTTATCTTAGGCGTGTGCCATGGGCTTAAGACCCAGACGTCTGATTTTTTCCTCCAGGGGCCAGCCGGTCTGGTCCCACTGCCGTAAGCGGTAATAGAGGTCCTTCATTTCCTGCAGGGTTTCGGACGGGAAGGTTCGCCCGGCATTGGGGCCGGCCTGCAGGGCCTTTTTAGCCACCTTGTCCGAAAGGACGTCCTGCTCGGCGGTAAATCCAGCCTGGTAATTATACATGCGGATCAAGTTCCAAATCCGCTCCCCGGCCTTGGCCAAATCCTGGGCCGAGACTGTGCGGCCCAGACCTTCGGTGAGCATGCCGGCCATGGTTTCCAGATCCACTGTCCCCCAGAAATCACACAGGCACATGGACCACTTGGCCGCGTTCATGTTTTGATGCTCGATGACTTCCCGGACCATGGATTTGACATTGAAGGGATCCATAGCCAGGAGGGGAAAGGCCCGCAAGTGACAGGCTCCACGCTCGCTGGTGGCATAAGCCAGCCCCATGCCATAATTTCCTCTGGGGTCGTAGGCCGGCATTTCCAGACCCTTGGAGTGGGCGGCCCGGTCTTGGACCTCATACTTGGTACTCAATCTGGCCACCCCCATGGCCAGGTCTTTGCCTCTGTCCGTGGAGGTGTGGGCGATTTCAGACAAGGCCTGCATAACCTCTTGAGCATTTCCGAAGTTCAGGCCGAAATCATGGATTCCATCTGCAGTCATTTCCATGGCCAAGGCCAGCACTCCGCCGGTGGACATGGTATCCAGGCCCAGATCGTCACAGATCTTATTAAAACGCATGACCTGTTCCATGTCGTTTATTTCACAGTTGGAACCACCCAGAGCGATAGTTTCGTATTCCGGACCTTCAACCTCTACGCCGTTGACGGAGGTGAAATTGCCGCATCCCAAGGGACAGGACGCACAGGCCCGGTCCCCGATTTTGACATCGTTAATGGCTTCCGAGTCTAGGGAGTGCTTTTTGGGGTTTATGCCGGAGGTGAAGTTGCGGGTAGGGTGGATACCCATTTCATTGGTCACATCCACCAGCATGGGTGTACCCACATCCTTGGCCCACATATTGTCCGCGGTCATCAGGTTGGAGGAGGTGGCTGTGGCCACCTTGTCCATGTACATCCCGATCTCAAAAACCTGCACCCCGCCGCTTCCTTTGCAGGCGATGCCCTTGAGCTTTTTGGAGCCGAACAAGGTGCCCACGCCGCCGCGGCCCATCTGGCGATAGGAGTCGGACCCCACGCAGGCAAAGGGGACCAGGTTCTCGGCAGCCGGACCGATGCTTAGGGTTTTGGTCCCGTGGCCCAGGGCTTCTTCCAGCCAGTCTTCGGTGTCGAAGATTCCTTTGCCCCAGACCGGTGAAGCGTCTTCAATGCTGACCTGGTCGTCCTTAATGCGGATATATACCGGTTTGTCCGAGGCCCCGGTGATGATCATGCCGTCATATCCGGCGAACTTGAGCTCCGGACCGAAAGAGCCCCCGATATTGGACTCGAATATTGTCCCGGTATGCGGAGACTTGGAAACAAAACAGGTCCGGGAGGAGGTGGGGGCCAGGGTGCCGCACAAAGGGCCGGTCATAATGACCATGGCATTCTCGGCAGCCAGAGGATCTGTTTTGGGCGGGGTGAGATCGGTAAAATAGCGGGCGGCCAATCCCCAGCCGCCGATGTACTCCTGGGCCCACTGTTCATTTAAGGACATGGCCTCCGCCTGCCGGGAGGTTAAGTCGACGTGCAGGACCTTGCCGGTGTACAGGTAGGTGGGCTTGTCCTGTTTGGGCCGTTCGATACTCTTAAACACGTCTTCAATGCGGTTTAAGGCTTCATCCAAAAGCTCCCAGGGGATGTTCAAGGCCGGTTCAAATCGGATATTTTTGGCATTGGTCAGGGTTCCGGCGGTGATGACTCCCCGGGAGAACAGTCCGCCAGCCACTTTAAAGCCCACTCCATCGGTGGGGAACTCCATGCCCAAAAGCAGGCCTTTGCCCCGGACATTGGCCAAGACCCCCGGATAACGGTCTTGCAGTTCTTGAAGTTGCTTGAAAACGTATTCACCTTTGTCCGCTGCCTGTTGGGGCAGATCCTCCTCCAGCATGACCGTGATGGCGGCCAGGGCTGAGGAGCAGGCCAAAGGATTGCCACCGGTGGTGGTGGTGTGCATGAAGGGGTTGGGTTCCAAGCATTCCCAGATCTTGGGGGTGGAGAAGAAGGCGGACATGGGCACCACACCACCGCCCAAGGCCTTGCCGAAACACATGATGTCCGGAGCCACATCCCAATGGTCGACCCCGAATATCTTTCCGGTGCGCCCAAAGCCGGTCTGAACCTCGTCCACAATGAGCAGGACACCGTAGTGGTTGCAGATTTCCCGCAGGCGGGGCCAGTACTCGTCTGGCGGGACTTGAGCTCCGGCTTCGCCTTGAATGGGCTCGGCCACTACGGCCGCAATGTCGTCCCCCACTGCCCGGGCCGCGGCCAGGGCCTTTTCCACGGCATCTGCATCCCCAAAGGGGGTGTGTCGAACACCTTCCAAGAGAGGAAGCAGGGGCTGACGAAAGATCTTCTTGCCCATCAAGGACAAGCTGCCCAGGGTTTTGCCGTGAAAACCCTTGAGCATAGCAATAAAGCCCTTTTTTCCGGTGTACAGTTTGGCCAGCTTCATGGCCCCTTCCACGGCTTCTGTGCCGGAATTGGCGAAAAAGCCGTACTGGATGTTGCCCGGGGTGAGCAGGGCGATGATCCGGGCCAATTGAGCCCGCAAAGGATCCAGCATTTCCTGACTGTATTGCGGGGAACGGTCCAGCTGGGCTTTGACCGCCTCCACGATCTTGGGATGCCGGATTCCGTAGGAATACAGGCCAAAACCGCCCAAAAGGTCGATAAATTCCCGGTCCAGGGCATCGACCAGGATCGATCCCTGCCCGGTCCATTCGGTGACCGCGAAATTGGTGGCCTCGGTAACCGATTTTCGGTATTCTAAGAACCCCTTGTTGATGTGGTCGCGGAAGTTACGAACGGTCTTGCGGGCGATGTCCTGCCTGATCTCCAGGGGGATGTCCTGGGCCGGCTTGTTGATAATGTCCACAATCTCTCGCGCTTCCTGCCTGGCTGCCTGGATATCCCGGACAGCGTAGTCATTTTTGACTTCGTGTTCGATAATGTCCTTCATATTGACCCCTTTGTTTGATTTGTGTTCACAATCAAATCCATTCACGCTTGCAGCGGGCTGGATACGCTATCGTGTTCCTGGGCCCATGAGTTTTTACCTCCTGGCAGAAAGTATTCATTGAACATTCGGTTAGTACCGAGATTTTAGGTATCCTATAGAAGATCATACTCAACCTTATCATTTTGATTGTATTCCTTGTCCCCTGATTGGTGAATCAGGAACTTGAAACCGTCATGTTTTGCTGTGCAGGCCGTTTTTCAAATAGGCTACGGCCGCATTTCTGGCGGTGCGGGCAAAATGATCGAAAGGCTCATTATCAGCCAGAAAATGGGCGTGGAACTCAAGCCCTTCCATGAGGGTGACAATGTAATCGGCAGCCACTCGAATATCCCGGACCTGAATAACCCCGCTTTCCTGGAAAGCGGTCAGCTCCTGGACCAGATAATTCCGAAACCTTTTGATCATGTCCCGGAACCGGCCACGGATTTCAGGATTGCGAAAGCTCAAGTAATAAAAGCAGAAATGCACCCCGGGATCCACAGTCCGGGACCATTCGAATGAGAAAGTGGTGTGCATCAATTGGTGAAAGCGTTCCTCCGGGTCCCGGATATGTTCAAAATCCAGATATTCTCTGGCTTCATATTTATCGATCAATACATCCAACAGCTCGATGGTCATGTTTTCTTTGGTCTTAAAGTAATGGATAATCAGGCTGGGATGAATGCCCATGCGCTGGGCAATCTTTCCGATTGACGCCCCCTCTATGCCCTTTTCAATGATCACCTGGTAGTAATGCTCCAGGATCTCTGGCTTACGCACTGCGGCTGATTGACGTTCATTGGCCATGCAGGTTTCCTGATAACTTATTGAAGTTTATGGTTTGTATGAAGTCGAAAATATCACCCCCCCAATAAAACCCTGGGGAGCCAAAGGACGAGTTGGGGAAAAATCATTATCAGCACCAGCACAACCGCCTGTATAGCCACAAAGGGCAAGATGGAACGGTAAATATCGCCCATGGTTATATCAGGAGGGACCACTCCCCGGATGAGCATCAGGCAATATCCGAAAGGAGGAGTCAAGTAGGCCATTTGCATATTGATGATATACAAGACCCCGAACCATATAGGATTAAACCCCAGATCGATGATGATAGGGATATAGATGGGCATGGTGATGAACAGGATGGCCGTATCATCCATAAACATGCCTAAGATAAAAAAAGTGAGCTGTATCATGATCAAAACGCCCCATGGCCCAAAGGGCAGACCAGTGGTGGCCGATTGAACCAACTCTTTGGCTCCCAGGGCGTCGTAGATTTGACCAAAGGTCATGGCTCCCATGAAAATCCACATCATGATGGCTGTCAGCTTGGAGCTTTCCAAAAGGGAGTTTTTGATAACCGTCAGCGTCAGCTGCCTTTTAATGGCCACCGCGATTATACTGCCCACAGCCCCAATAGCCGCGGCCTCCACAGGCGTGGTTATCCCCAGCATGATGGTGCCCATCACCGTGACAATAATAGCACCTGGAAGGATGAAATGTTTGAGACTTTGGAATTTTTCCTTCCACGAAGGCCTTTCTTCCTTGGGGATGCGGGGAGCTATGTGCGGCTGAATTGTGCAGCGTATGGTTATGTAGATCATGTAGGCCAAGGCCAAAATCAGCCCGGGCACAGCACCACCCAGAAAAAGCCTGCCTATGGATTCCTTGGCGATAACAGCGTACAGGATCCCTATTACACTTGGGGGGATCAAAAAGCCCAATGCTGCACCAGCCTGTATGCATCCGGTGGCGATTTCCTTCTGATACCCTCTCTTGCGCATCAGAGGGAGGGCAATTCTGCCCATGGTCAGGGTGCCTGCGGCCTCAGAGCTGACTATAGCGGCAATAATGGTGCACACCCCCACAGTAGCTGAGGCCAGACAACCCGGTATAGGAGCTAACCAGTAGTGAAAAGTTTTATATAAGTCATCGGCAATGCCGGAGAAATACAACATCATACCCATAAATACAAACATGGGGATACAAACCAGAACGGTGAAATTGACTGTACTTACGGCCCCCAGATAGGCCATCATCAGAGATTGAGGTCCCCACAGCCACAGGGAGACGGCTATAGCAACGGCCCCCAGTCCATAGGCGATGGGGAAACCGGTGGCCAGCAAGAGCAGCATACTGCCGAACAATATTACTGTTATCCACTCAATGCCCATTCCAACTCCTCCCGGTCACAGCTACATACAGGTCGCGAATGTATTTGGCTATCCCAGCCAGCAACAGCAGGGAAATGCCAACAGGTATCCCCAATTTGAACGGCCACAGCACCGGCCTCCAAACAGATCTGGAATGCTCGCCCATGGTCAGGGTTGACCACCAGTCCTGCCAGGCATAGTAGCCAATGATGGCAAAATACAAGAAGAAAAGGGTGAAGGTGATCAAATCCACAATGGCCTTCTTTCGGATGCTGAAACGGTGGAAAAGAAGATCCATGCGGACATGCTGATCAATCGACAACAGATATGCACCGGTTAAAAGCCACAAGGGACCAAAAAGGAGGGCCACGAACTCGCGAGCCCAAATGGTAGGAGCTTGAAAAAAATACCTCAGAAAAACATCAATGATGGTGACGATTACAAAAAGAAGGATAAGCCACATGGCACATTTGGCTATTCCTTCACTCAGACGATCTATGAATCGAACCACAAATCTGAGTATGTCCATTCCGTTCCTGCCTTTATCGATTGCCACAAGAATCTATGCGGATGATATTTTGGGGGTAGGCTCTGCCTACCCCCAAAATATCAATCCCAGCCTATCTTGACGTCACTGCAAGAAGTCGCTTCACGTTAATTTGCGATACAATGTGGAATTATAAGCACTTGTTTTTACTGACCTCTGATATCTGACTTCTGAGCTCTGGAGAGGGCAAAAGCAGTTTTTGCAATCGCATCTATCTTATTGCACTCGTCCGAAGTCTTTCAAGGCTTCCAGGCAGGCCTCAGCCGCCTTCTGACAGTATGGGCCCTGCTTGGCGTAATCGTTCATCAGCCAGTCCAGGCTTTTCTCGAAAATGGCCTGCACATCCTCCTCCGGCAAGTGGGAAACCGTCACTCCGTGGTTCTGGACCATATTGTGCAAGGCCTGGTTCTCTTTTTGACCGTAAAAAGCCCGCATGTAGATGGTATTGGCCTGAACTGCATTGACCAAGATGGCCTGGAGATCACTGGGTAAGCTTTCCCATACCCTCCTGTTGATGAAATAAAAGGGGAAATAGGCCACTTGGTGGCGGGGGAGCAAGAAATGCTTGGCTACTTCGTGGATGGACATGTCATGCATGGCTTTGGCTCCACCGTACTCCACCCCTTGAATCACGCCGCGGGACAAAGAAGTGTACAGTTCTTCAGGGCCCATGTAGGTAGAGGATGCGCCGGCCAGCTCTTTCAAAATACCGGCCGTGGGGTTGAGGATGTTTATGGTCATCCCCTTCATGTCCTTCAGAGAGTTGACTTCCTCGGTGAACATAAAGGCCCCAAAGTCGTCGGCCTGATACCCCAGGACATTAATTCTATATCTTTCCTCAAAAGCTTCCTTGAAAATATCACCCACGCCGTAACGGTACATAACGGCCATCTCTTCATCCACGTTCCGCCACAAATAGGGAGCTGATTCAACCTGCCCGACCGGGACCTTGCCTTGATAATAATCGGCATGCATATGGCCCATTTCCAGAGTTCCAGCCGCTACCGCGTCGCACAGCTTGTCCCAGCTGACCAACTCGCCATCGGCATACACGGAAATGTCAATTCTGCCTCCGGACATTTCCCGAACGATATCGGCATACTGCTCAAAGAAGTGGTTTTCGGCTGCCCCCCATGCGTGTTGTAATCGCCACTGGTATTCAGGTTTGGTTTCCTTTGCGGCCAAAGCTTGAACTGAAAAAGCCAGAATCAGTACCAAAGCCACTCCTGAACCGATGAACCAATTTTTTGCTTTCATGCCTTGAACCTCCTGTCTTTCCCGGCGTTGCAAAGTGTCATGGATCCCAAAATACACCTGATCTTTCGGATAAGCTTGATTTCACATAAGAATCACCTCCTCTCCAGCAGCTTGCCATTCGGGTAAACACATGGGCATTGACTATGTTGACCAGGGAAGGTGTAGGGAATATGCACAAGTGTATACCTAAGGCTCATTGAACATTCGATGAATTTAAAGTACATTCTTTTCTTCGCCTCATGTATGGGGGTTGGTTCCTACGCCTTACAATCGATTTGCCTGGAATGGTATATCCATGGTCTGGACATCCATGAAACGGCACCCGAGGTAATCGTTACAGACCATCAAGTGATGGGGTGTTCTCAACTTACGAGCTTTCGCAGGGTCGAAGGTCGTTGACCATACCAGCGCAATGTTGTGGCCTTTCAATGGCGGAACTACTATTCACTGAATAGTCAGTTAACAATGAAAGTCAAAAAATATCCCTTGATAGGGAACCGGAAAGATGTCTGAAGCGTGTCTAGTCTCTGTTTATCGACAATAATTGGAATTTACAGGGTTTTGATCTGCACCTTGACTGCATTGGTTGATTTAACTTCTCTTATTTTGAAGATATGATGCCTGTCACTGGGATATTTGTCAATGACTCGCATTGACAACCTAAGGTGTCAACAGGCAATGTCATTTTTGACATATAAATGTGTCCATCTACTATATTATATCTGCATATTATAGTTCTGATAATATTAGGAATGACATTGCCATCAATTTAATAAGTATATATCTATGGCTGGTAGAGTCGGCTGTTGATGTTTGACGCAAAATACATACAATCATTCGATCAGTCTTGACGAATCGTCAAAGGCACGGCTTTTTTGTTCTCGAGCAAATCAGTTATATTCTGCGGCACATGAGTTTTTGGTCATCTTAAGATAATCAAAAACCATACGGGTATTGAAACTGAGTTGGCGCATCTTTTGGGCCACTGATTTCACGTTCTTTGATTTGATCAAGCTAATAGCAAACCGCCTCAATCTGGTCATATTTTCAGGACCATGGCCTTTACGTATGCAGCTGCGATCTTCGTTAAAATTCCAGTCGATAATGTTGTGCACACTTTCGATGCTCCAATGACCGCGATTTATTCTCAGCAGGCGTTGGGCATCAGCTTCTTCCGATGGACGACTGGTGATGCAATAGGCAATATCGCTTGAGAATTCTCCTGTCTTTTTCTTTACGACTTCCCGTTCTACGGCATAGACCTGCTGCACATGGGGAAAATCAAGGTATGTATTCAGTTCGGTTGTTGTCCAGATTCTGCGGGTTTCGATCCGGCCATGATCACAATCCGTTTCCTCAAAATCAGGCTCTTGACGATCTTTAAAGTGCCGCTTTACGTCCTCGAGGAGGGTGGCCTGGTTGCCTTTGACCGTAAAATGATAATGGGCATCTCGTTTTTCAACCAAGTATATGGCCAACGCTCTTTGAGTTAATAGGGCATCGGCTGTAATGTCTTTGCCTTGGATATCAAGGGCATCCAAGGTAGGCGCTGCCATTTTTATCTCATTGGTTCTTTTGAGCTCTTCATTGCCCTCCTGGGGGAGATCACCTACTTTTTTTGGGTGTAACAGTTTTTGGTTTCATGGCCGACGACCCCTATGATATGCGTCTGACGTCCCTTTTCATCCAGGGCATTTCGCAAAGTTTTCCCATCTATGGCCAAAGAGGTGTCTTCCTGGCCGTAGCATTTATTCCATTCCTGCAAGGCTTGATCAACATGTGCCGGATCAACACGGAGTAAGACATCTCGAATAACGTATAGACTTGGCACCTGGAAATGGCCGTTGATGACGCGACATCCAAAGCGCTGCCGCGCCTTTTGACCAAGGCCCTTGGCCCAGTCAGCAATAGCTTGGTATCCATGCATGCCGCAGAGGGTTGCCCCCACGGCAATAGCCAGGACCGTAGGAAGACGATGCCGCCGGCCGTGGGTTCTGCGGGGATCGGGAACACTTTTGAAGAATGAAGGCAACGCCTGCATGTGTTGGGCACTGAGCATGATTTTTGAGCCTCCTGTCCGATAAGAGGGTTGGACATAGGCCCGAGATAACAGATGCTGCGTATTTCTCTTTAATGGTTTTACAAAGACCATCTTGGGGTTTTGATTTTTTGGGGAGTATCCATTTCTGGTCCTCTGGTAGCCTTTGGTGTTGCCGACATAAATCCAGTTGGCCGCTTTATACACGGTTCCCTGGAAACGATGAGGGTCGACGAAAGTCTCCATCAGCAGGACGGGATGGCCGAATCTTGTTTGCCAGTCATGAACAATTCGTTTTTGGGCCAAAGCCAATACGCGCGAGCCCAGATTTGGGAAATGCCATTTGGGCAAGATCAAAAACCGGCTATTGTTCGTGACCAGTTTGAGGCGATCAAATTGGTGCCTGAAATCCCATCCAATCCATTGATCGCGAGGGGTACACTTCCAGGCTGAAGAGGAGAAACTCAAGAGAGCAACCCACTGTTCTTTGTATCGTGCAGCGTACCAGAGGGTTTGACCTATTTTGGGCACTGCACCAAGATAATGATGTTTTTGCATCAGAAGCTTAAAGTCCTGTTCTTCAAGAGGGCAAACAGGGGTGACACAGACATCCTCTAAATCCACAGCAGTTACCTCCAGGCCTTACATAACTGGCCTCAAGGTACAGCATATAAAGAGTTTTGTCCAGGGATAAAGTTTATTTGACTGTTATCATTAACACTTTCCACAAGAACCAAATGGTCCTGTCGTCAAAGGTGCCATTACTTGACATTATCCATTGGCCATGTCGCTGAAGAAACGGGGCAATAAGCAACGGGAAGAGGAGTATGAGTGAACGAAAATATTTTCGGGATATTGGAAAGATGAGAAGACCGCAAGACATGGACCTGGAACCTTTGATCCCCTTGGACCTGGACGAGATCGAGGATTTTGATGATCTGTTGTGGTCCATGTCCAAGACCGCCTTCGGCGGGCGGCGGCTGGGCGAGGCCCTGGAGGTCCTGCAGACCATGGTCCAGGATCCGGATTGTCACGTGGTGGGCACCTTTTCCGGGGCTATGACCGTGGCCAAAATGGGCCCATTGCTCTGCCGGATGATGGAAAAAGGCTGGCTGGACACGGTCATCTCCACTGGGGCCCTTATGGCCCATGGGTTTATCGAATCCATTGGCTTGCAGCACTACAAATACAAACCCGGGGAGATGAGTGATCCGGAGCTGTGCCAGGCCGGATTGAACAGAGTCTACGACACCCTGGAGTCGGAGTTCAATTTCATTGAGGCTGAAAAAATCATTTATTCCGTCTTGGATGAAGTGGACAAGACCCAGGTATTTTCGTCTCGAACCGTCTGTGCGGCTATCGGAAAATATCTGTACCACAATGTCCCGGGGATGGGCATTCTCAAAACGGCATATGAACATGATGTCCCGGTATACATCCCGGCCTTCACCGATTCCGAACTGGCCCTGGATATTGCCTCCTACATGATCAAGCTGGCCCCGGAGATTGCCGACCAGGACATCCAGGCCGGGGAGCTTCCTTTCCACTTCAACCCCTTTGCCGATCTGTTTCACTACACCCGGCGGGTGGTGCAGGCCAAGCGCCTGGGTATTTTCACCGTCGGCGGGGGGGTGCCCAGAAATTGGGCCCAACAGATGGGGCCCTTTGTGGAAATGGCCAAGCAAACCCATCCCCATTTGTCCTGGCCCTATTCCCGTTTTCAGTATGGTGTTCGCATTTGCCCGGAACCGGACCATTGGGGTGGCCTGTCCGGATGCACGTACCAGGAAGGGGTGTCCTGGGGAAAGTTCGCTCCCCCCTCCCAGGGCGGGAAGTTCTCCGAGGTCCTATGCGATGCGACCATAGCCTGGCCCATTCTGCTCAAGGCCCTGGAACGGCGCTTGGAAAAAGAATGAATATTTCCGGTTTCTTTCAACGTCTGCTGCATATTGATTTGAGCAGACGGACTTTTGATATCCAACCTTTGGCCTCTGAAGTTTTGGCCCGGGTCCTGGGGGGAAAAGGCCTGGCTGCCTATCTCTTTGCTCAAGGGGCCGACGGGCCCATCCATCCCTTTGCAGAGCAAAATCCGCTTCTCTTTGTCCTGGGTCCGGTCACCGACACCCATGTTTGGGGGTCGACCAGGTTCGGTGTGTTCACCAAGTCCCCCCTGACCGGGTGTTTCAACGAATCCTACGCCGGGGGCGGGGCGGCTGTTTTCATGAGCCGGAGTGGATTTGACGCCATTCACATAACCGGCATCTCCAACTCACCGGTCTGGCTGGAGATTACTGAAAACACAGTCCTTTTTCATCCGGCTTCGGACCTCTGGGGCCTGGATTGTCCCCGGACAGAGGCCGCGCTGCGGGCCAGAAGCAGCTCAAAAGTGGGAACCGTGGTCATCGGCCCGGCCGGAGAGAACCTGGTCCGTTTTGCGGTTGTGGCCACCGATGGCTGGCATATGGCCGGTCGAGGCGGAACCGGGGCGGTTATGGGCTGCAAAAAACTCAAAGGTATCGCCTTTTCCGGTCAGGCCCGTCGTCCGGTGCACAATCCAGAGGTTCTCCAGCTGTGGGCCAAAAAAACGGCCAGGGAGCACATGCACCAGGCGGGTACCGAAAATTATCGCAAGTACGGAACCACGGCCATGGTGGACCTGATGAATACGGCCGGTGCTTTCCCCAGTGCCTACTGGTCCCGAGGGCGCATGCCGGATTGGGAAAGCCTGGGCTCAGAGGCTGTGGTCCAAGAATTAGAGGCCAGAGCCCGGGCCTGCCCCAGGTGCTTTTTGGATTGCCGCAATCTGTCCCGAGTACAAAGCGGACCTCATCGAGGCTTGCAACTCGAAGGTCCGGAATATGAGACCCTGTATGCCTTTGGAGGCCTGTGCCTGATCAACGATCTGCGGGAGGTCGCCTATCTCAACGATGTCTGCGACCGGCTGGGAATGGACACCATGAGCGCCGGAAATCTGGCCGGCCTGGTTATTGAGGCCTCCAGGCAGGGGCGGATCAAGACCTCTTTGCAATACGGTCACCCGGGGCGGATTGCAGATCTTTTGTACCAGATGGCCTCCAGACAGGGATTGGGGGGAGTTCTGGCTTTGGGCATCGGCCGGGCGGCACAGGAGCTGGGGCTGGAGGACCTGGCTGTGCACGTCAAGGGTATGGAACCGGCTGGATACGATCCCCGGGTCCTGAAGGGTATGGGCCTGGCCTATGCAGTCAGCTCCCGGGGGGCTTGCCATCTGCGGGCATCTTTTCACCGGGCCGAGATCACTGGTGAGGCCGATCCGAATGATCCGGCCGGACTGGTGGCCTCCTTTATAGAACACGAAGATAAATGCACGATTATGGACTCCCTGATCGTCTGCCGTTTTTTTCGCAAAATATACGAGAAGGAGTTTTCCAAGGTCCTCAACCTATGCACGGGATTGGATTCGGACTGGCCGGCCTTGCGGGACATGGCCACTGAGACTATGGACCGGATCCGGATGATCAACATTGATCAGGGTTTGACTGCCGAAGATGACCGCTTGCCGCAGCGGCTTTTTGACCAGGCCTTGCCGGATGGAAGCAGAATCAGACCCCAAGAGATGGAGACTATGATCCGGGAGTACTATCGGCAACGAAAGTGGGATGCACAGGGGATACCAGAAAGTATTCAGCTTTGCCTCCGGCAAATCTGACTCCTGGCCCTACAGCTCCCGGCTGAGCAAGGTTTGTCCATAAACCGCCTGGCCCAGGGAGATGCAGGCGTCGTTGGGGGGCAAAAAGCGGTGGGTCAGGGGAATGATTCCGTGTTTTTGCAGGAGGGCCGGTAGGCGTTCGGCCAGTGTTCTGTTTTGCATCACTCCGCCGCTGAGGGCCATGTGTTTGATACCTGTGTGCCTGGATGCGGCCTGGGCCCACTCGGCCAGGCCATGGATGAGGCCGAGGTGGAATCTGCGGCTGATGGCAGCAGGTGGGATTCCCTTCCCCCATTCGTTGGACACCTGGGCAAAAAGCTGGGCGGTATCCAGGATGAGCATGTCCTGAGGATAGCTCCAGGGACAATCGTAGACCCCTTCTGCATTCCGGTCCTGAATGTGCTCCAGGCGCACGGCGGCCTGGGCTTCGTACTCGATATGCTGGCAGAGGCCCAGAAGGGCGGAAACCGCATCAAAGAGCCGTCCGCAGCTGGTGGTTTGCAGGCAGTTGATTTTTTTGTCCAGCATTTGGCCGACCATCTCACTGGCCCGGGCGTACGCTTCCAGCCAGGGCCACTTTTTCCCTTCCGGGCTGTATGTTCCTTGCCCGAACAACAAACTCTGGGCCGTTCGCCAGGGCTCAAGGACGGCCTGCTCCCCTCCGGGCAGAAACATGGGGCTGAAATGGCCCAGACGCCGGTATTCCAGGGTCCGGGGATGGACATACAGGAGCTCTCCCCCCCACAGAGTGCGATCTTCCCCCATTCCAGTCCCGTCCAAAGCCAGCCCCAAAACCGGTTCCTGAAAGGCATTCTCGGCCAACACGGCCAGAATGTGGGCCAGGTGGTGCTGTACGGCATAGACCGGCAGGTGTGTCTGTTCAGAAGCAAAGCGAGTGCTTAAAAAATCTGGATGCAGGTCGGTAATAAGGGCCTGGGGAGCTGTTTGCAGGATGTCCTGCAGGTGCTCTACGGTTTGCCGGTAGTACTCATAGGTGGCCAGATTGTACAGGTCTCCGATATGCTGAGAGACAAAAGCTTGATCATCCTTGGTCAGACAGACGGTGGCCTTCAGTTCCGGACCCAGTCCCAGCACACTGGGGCCCTTATTTAAAAGACGGACCGGAGAGGGGACAAAACCCCGGGCCCGGCGGAAGAAAAGGGGCTCTTCCCGCTCCGGCAGGGTGGCCAGGACGGAGTCGTCGCTGCGAATAAGGATGTCCCGGTTGTGGAAGAGAAAGATGTCGGCAATGGAGCCCAGCCGATCCAGGGCCTCCCGGTTGCCCAGGGCTATAGGTTCGCTGCCGAGGTTGCCCGAGGTCATGACCAGGGCCGGGGGCACATCTGAAGGCAAATGGTCCCGCAGTCTGGCAAATAAAACAAGATGCAGAGGTGTGTAGGGGAGCATCAAGCCGATGCTGTCCGTATCCGGGGCCAGGATGGGCGGCAGCTCGGCATCCAGTCTTTTGGGAACCAAAAGAATGGGTTTCATGCCTCCGGTCAGCCAGTCCCGATCGGCAGGGCTCAGCTGGGCCAGGCCTTCTGCCGCCTCCAGGTCCGGGACCATGAGAGCCAAAGGCTTGCCGGGCCGTTTTTTTCTGTGCCGCAAAAGCTGGACCGCTTGCGGATCAATGGCCAGGCAGGCCAGGTGAAAGCCGCCCAAGCCCTTTATTGCTCCAATCCGGCCCTGACAAAGATTCCGGGCTACCAGGTCCAGGGCCTGATGGTCCCCGGCCAGGACAGTTCCGTCCTGCGCGGAGGCCCACAGGTGGGGACCGCAGGCCGGGCAGGCATTAGGCTGGGCATGGAAACGGCGATTGCCGGGATTGTGGTATTCCTTCTGGCACCTTGCACACATGGGAAAGCAGGCCATGGAGGTGGAAGACCGATCGTAGGGTATCCGGTCGGTAATGGTGAACCGGGGTCCGCAATTGGTGCAATTGGTGAAGGGATACAAAAAACGGGGATCATGGGGATCTTCCATTTCCGCCTGGCAGTCTGCACATATGGCCAGGTCCGGGCTGATCAACACGTTGTGCCCCTGCCCCGGAGTGCTGGCCTGGATGTGAAAACCTTCAAAAATAGGCTGCTCTGCCAGCCAGGAGGACTGCACATCGGTAATGACGGCCACTTGCGGCAGTTCGGCCTGCAATCTTTGCGGGAAAATCTGCATGGCCCCGGGATCGCCCTGGACCAGGATCTCCACCCCTTCTGGGGTGTTTTGGACCTGCCCGCACAGACCCAGGTCCTGGGCCAGGCGGTAGACAAAGGGCCGAAAGCCTACCCCCTGCACCCGGCCGGTGAGGATAAGACGTAAGGTAGGGGAGGAAGATGGTGAAACGGTCATGAGTGAGTAGCTGGCATTATGATGGGTTATGATTCTTTTCTTGCTGAACACTGAAAACCGAACACAGAATACCTTAAGCCTTGTTTCATGCCAGTCTAGTTGTCCTCCAGGGCCCGGCAGCGCAGCCAATGCAGGTGTTCTCCCGAGCGTCGGCCCCGGCCCTGCCAGGCAGGGGGCAAATGCACACTCAAGACGGCCTGCAGCTCTCTGAAGGCCTGCGAGCTGAAATCCTTACCAGTTAATGCTTTGATCAAGGCCCAGAATGGGTCCATAATCGAGTGCAGGTGAAGATCCAGGAGCAGCCTGACCCGAAGGGAGGCTTCAAGGACGGTATACTTGCTTGCCACTGGCCCCCAAGTGGCGGCCACACGGCCGGCGGCGATCAAGTGTTTGGGCATGCACAGTCTGTGCCCCAGCTCAGCGGCCGCAGCTCCGGCATCGGTGTCCGGTTCCGAATGCAGTCTTGACCCGGCTTTCCATCCCTTGCAGGACAGGACCAGGGCCATCCATACCCGTTGTTCCTCTCCAGCCACCAGGTCCATGATTTTGGCCGTCGTCTTCCAATCCACTGCTTCCAATTCGGCCAGCCAGGGGTGAAGGGCGGAGGCTGTGGCCAGGACCCGGACAAAGTGTCCCGGCATTGGGCCTTGGCAAGCCAGGCGTGCCTCCCGTCCCACCCGCTCTGCGGCCACCCGGGCCAGAAGTCCGGAAGAGGCCACCCGGCCTAACAGGTGATGGAGGCCGGGTAGGAGGCGGAAACCAGGCAGGCCGGCCTTGAACCTGGCCGTCCGGATGACCCGCAAAGGATCGGAAAAGAAATTTTGGGCAGCAACCGGGCGCAGTATCCTGCCCACCAAATCGGATACAGCCCGGGGATGGGCATAGAGATAACCTTTGGAGTCCATGGCCAGGGCATTTATGGTCAGATCCCGGCCATGCAGATCGCGGTCGATGCTGGAGGCGGATGACACCGTGTATTGACAACCCTTGTGGAGATAGACCGGATGGGTTTTGCCCACTTTACGGGCCCGGGGGAAGGTCTGCTCAAATTCCGTCTCCGAGCATCCCAGGACCGTGTAATCCATATCCCCTCCCGGCCTTCCCAGAAGGGCATCCCGGACGGAACCGCCCACACAAAAGATATGCACGGATTTTATTCCCTGGGCTCGGGTTCCAGCCCCTCATGGTTGCGGACAGTTTCCAGAACCTGGGCCGGAAACTCGGACCGGATCATGGCCTGGTAGTCGAAGGCCACCAGGCTGGCCGTACCCAGAGCGGAGGCTGTATCCAGCTTGTTGGAGTGGAGGAGGTATTCCTGTTCGATCCGCGAGGCAGTGGTTTGAACCACCCGGCATCCTACGTGGATGGTATCTGGAAAGGTCAGGGGAGCGATGAAGGTGCACCCGGTCTTAGCCAGGATAAAGCTCAGTCTGGAGCCGGCGAAAAAGTCATGCAGTTTCAGGGCTTGAAAATAATGAATCCTGGCTGATTCGAAGAAGCGGAAGAAACGGGCGTTGTTCACGTGCTGAAAAGCGTCCATGTCCCCCCATTGCACCGGGAGCTCTAAGGTGATGGAAAAGTCGTGTATACTTAGTCGTTTGCTCATATCCTTAGTCAGTCCGTTACAGATTTGTCATATAATCCAAGGGAAAGCTAAACGAGCTACTTCCATTCCCAGGCGACTTCAAAGATGGTTTGCCCTTGAGGGCGAGGGCGGCCAGTACAACCCGGTTTGTGGTTCTTTTGTAGGCCGGTCCTCTCCGAGGGCCAGGCCTCTTCACAATGGCCTGCCCTTCAGAGAAGGGCGGCCTACTTGCGAGCCGCGCTTTTCAGGGCGGGCCTTGCCCCTCCTGGGCAGTTTCTTGCTCGACCAAAATAAACGTCTGCGGGCAGCGGCTGCTCTGCCAGGCAGCATGACCTCAGGAGGGGCTCTTCGTCAAGGCGAGAGGTTTCCAGCTATTTGAATTTTCCATCACTCCATGGCACTGTCCCCTGAACCAGGAAGTGTTTACCGTTTCAAAACGTCATTTTATGTGGAGCTGAAACACAAAGGAGAGATGCGTATGGCTTATGAAAACATTTTGCTTGAAGTTCAAGACGGGGTGGCATTGGTGACCATTAATCGGCCCAAGGTGCTCAACGCGCTCAATCCTGATACATTAAAGGAGCTGGGGCAGGCCATTGAAGAGGTCCGCAGTAATGAACAGGCCCGGGTCATGGTTATTACCGGAGCAGGTGACAAGGCCTTTGTGGCCGGAGCGGACATCTCCGAGTTCCCCAAGATGAATGCCCTGCAGGCCAGGATGTTTGCCGAGGAAGGCCAAAAGGTCTTTTTTGCCCTGGAAGATATGCCCTTGCCGGTCATTGCCTGCGTGAACGGATTTGCCCTGGGCGGGGGATGTGAAATGGCCATGAGCTGCGATTTTATTTATGCCTCGGATCAGGCCAAATTCGGCCAGCCGGAAATAAATCTGGGTATCATTCCCGGATTCGGCGGGACCCAGCGCCTGTCTCGACTGGTAGGCCGGGCCAAGGCCAAAGAGCTGTGCATGACCGGGACTCAGATCTCGGCCCAGGAAGCCAAAGAGCTGGGTTTGGTGGCCCAGGTTTTCCCCCATGCTGAGCTCCACGATTCGGTGATGAAGGCGGCCCAAAAGGTGGCGGCCAAAGGGCGGACCTCGCTGCGGGCGGTGAAGCAGGTCATCGATCGGGGCGTGGAAGCGGATCTGAAGACCGGATGTGCCTTTGAAGCCGAAGCCTTTGCCACCAGCTTTGTCAGTCAGGACGCCAAGGAGGGGGCTACCGCCTT
>CAZUER010000015.1:0-50033 GCA_964619345.1 uncultured Desulfohalobiaceae bacterium | reverse complement strand
GCGGCCTTGTTTGCGGCTGAACCTACTGCAAGCTCATAGCCTTTTCCGGGCACATCTCCTGACAGCAGAAGCAGGTGATGCAGGTGTCGGCATCCACCTCCGGAATGTTGTCATTACCCATGGACAGGGCTGATACCGGACAATGCTCAATGCATTCACCGCAACCGGTACACAGCTCCGGGTCTGCTTGAGGCTTGAGCCCGGCCTTGGCTCCCAGCATTTCCTGGATATCCTGATTAGCCATATGGTGCTCGCCGCTGAGGGGCGGGAGCTTGAAATCCGGAATTTGGTCCAACTCCCCCATAATCTCTATGGATTGCAGATCATAATCTCCAAGGCCGAGCTCCCTGGCCTTTTGCAGCGATCGCAGCCGGCCGGGTTCCAGGCCCATCATGGCAGCCATGACTGCATCCATGGCCACGGCATTGTCCGCAGCCAATATACATCCGATACCCCGCAGATCCGGGGAGGCCGGACCATTGCCTTCCATGCCCACCACCGCATCCATAATAAAAAGATCCGGAACCCGGAGCCGAAAGACCTCCACAATGGCTTCCTGGAAGCGCTTTGGAGTCCCGGCGGCCTTGTGCAGCTTGGCCTTCAGCCCTCCAGGCAGTATGCCGTAGCTGTTCTTGATGGCTCCGGTGATCACGGTCAAGCCGTGGGTTTTGAACTTGGGCAGGCTAATGACCACTTCTGCATCCAGAACAGCTTTGGACACCCCGACCTGTGGCAGAAGAGTGGGATCGAAATCCATCTGCACCGACTCGGTTCCGATATTTTGGTAATACCCTCCGGCTGCCTGCATCAGCCCGGTCTGTTCAAAGCAACGCTCATTATCCCCATAGTTGAACAGTCCGGGGTTGTCACCGACGATGAGAGACGCAGGGTGCTGCTCCTCCACCGCCTGAACCACGGCATGCAATACGGCCGGATGGGTGACAATTGCCTCATCCGGTTGGGCAATGCGCAGGACATTTGGTTTGATCAGCACCTTTTTGCCGGCCAAGTCCTGGGGAAAAACCTGCAGGGCCTTGCGCACAGCCAGCAAGCAGGTGGAATAATCGGCCGGTTCAATGAGTACACGGGACATACAATACTCCCTGGATTCAGTTATCTGACAAAAACATTACATTAGTCGTTAGTCAGAAATTGTACCATCACTCCCAATTCTGTACCTGCCTGATACAGCACTTTATCTGATGTAACTAACTCTAGCTCCTCACAAGAGGCAATGGCCAAATGAAGTGCATCTAGAGTTCTTAAGGCAGTGGAAAAAAGACCTAGCCATCCCCTTGCTAAACGCCAATGTTGATTTTCAACTGCAACCACAACAAACAAGCCACTGTCAACATGGGCTGAAAATTGGGCAATAATGCGGTGTGCATCAGTTCTTGCAAGCTCCGCAGTGCGTACTTTTTTGGCAACGGCAGAAAAAAGCTCTAATTCAGTCAAAGAACTCAAAGTTGGCTTCTTGTTTCTGAGAATAGCCTGGGCTTTTTGACTCATAGGTTCGGGGCAGTAGTAGGCCGTTAGCACGCTGGTATCAATATAAGCCATTAGTACCTTTCCTCCTCCCTGCCCTGGATCACGGCCTGGCTGAGAGGCTTTCCTTTCACTGCAATCGAATTTCGAAAGTCGGTAAGATCAGGCAATCTCTTGGAAGGGCCATCAACCGGGACAAGACGAGCAATCTGCTTTCCCCGGCGAAGGATCGTAACCTCCTCCCCTTTTTGGGCTTTATCCAGAAGTGCACTGATTTGTGCCCTGGCTTCTTTGACATTGACTTCCATATGATATTCCTTTTTTGAATTTCTTCCTAATGTACACATATATAGTATTTGTACATTTAAAAGTCAACTAGGTACACATTGTCTCGTATGAAACAAATCATGAGCCTGCCGAAGACAAAGCTGACTACAACCACTGAGAGAAAAACAAGGCCCTCTCTGGGAGAGCGATGTTCAACTCGGGCTGCACATAATCCATGCCCTGGCGGAGAAAAGGGATATAGATAAGTCGGGTGGATCGGAGCTTGAACCCATTCTGAGAACAGAGGCTCTCCATGGTATTTTGGTTCCTGATCAGGTGACCCAAAACCGGGATAAGGGCCTCAAAGGCCTCCGATTGTCCGATAGTGACTGGAAAATTTTCTCTAAGCCCCGGGGCCGAAGCTATTTCCTTGAGCTGGGTAACCATGCTCATCTGCCTGGCCAGGCGGAGGAAGATCCGGGGCCTGATCTTAAAAGCCGGAATGAAAAAGACGGCCGGTCCATCACGGTCTGGCCCTCCATCGGGATGAATCCTGCTGCCTCTGCGGAAGAGCCGGGAAAAATCTGCCATGTTATGTGTTTCCAATTTTGGAATTGCAATCTCCAGATGCCAAAACGGGAGAAAGAGTGAAGGGCCTTTTCCGGGGCCGGCTGCAAAGGAAACCCGGGTCTGGACCAAGCCTCTTTCACCGGCCATCCAGGCCTGGCCACAGCCTGAACAGAACTGAACCAAGCTGTCCTTGTCCCCAATCAGGTCCCATCCACAGGTGGGGCACAAGGCCGGCCAAAAATCAGGATACGGAACCCGCGTTCCCTCTCCTTGGATAGAGGTCCAGAGGGTTGTGCCCCAGGTAAGCTCTTGGCAGCCGATTGCATCCCAGACCCTGTGTCCCTCGATGCATAACGGGGCATAAACCAGGCTGGTCACTTCTCCTACCTGGGTTTGGACTGTACCACTTGCCCCTGGGTGTCCTATTCTATGACCTCCGGAACCCATAGTTGCAACGGCTTCTCGCAAAGGAATATGGGGTTGAAGAAATATACCCGGGGTATCCGGCTGGACAAAGGATAGCGTCTGGGTTTGCACTTTCAGGCCCAGGGAAAAAGGAAAGCCCTGCTCTTTTCTGGCCACACGCGTTGCGTCCACAATTTTGAAACTGACCTTTCCCTGATCCAGGACAAAGGACGTGCCCTTAAACCGCCAATAAGGGACATAGATCATCTCCCCCTTCAGCCTGGGCTGCACATACAGACAAGGACAGGGAAGGGCGGAAATGACGTGCCGCACCCGGCAAAAGGAACAGCGAACCATGTGTTCCGTTTCCTGCAACTCCAACGGCGCCCCGCATTGGGGACACTGCAGGGCGATTTTAAGTACTGAGTCGTTCACCGCACTGATTGCAGAATACCGAGTTGTCCAGGTTTTGAGCTCCGCAGTTGGGGCAGAATCGATCTTTGTGCTGTGTCCTTTGCTGGACAGGAGTGCCGCATCTGGAACAGAATCTGGCGTTGGGAGCCAGATTCTTGCCGCACTTGGCGCATTGATCGATAATCATGATCTGGTGTCCGCACAAAGGACAGAATGCAGCGTCCTCAGAGATTTCTTGCTTGCAATCCGGGCAGGTCTGGCCCGAAGATGGCCGGCTCCCTGCAGTCGGCCCGGCTGGCTGGTCCAGAAAATATCTGGCCATCATGGCCGGCATCATGAAACCCATGCCGGCGCCCATACCTTCTCCGGCTCCAGCCTGATTTTCGGCCGCCTTTTCCATGGACATGGCCGCTTTCAGCTTGGCCAGACCATCCAGATCGTCAATAACCCCCAATCGACTGCGGTCGTCAATGGCCTTTTGCACCTCCGGCGGTGGGGTGATGGAATTGATATACATCCCGCTCAAGGCCAGACCAAAGCGGCTGAAATCCCTTTCCAGCTGCTGCTTGAGGCCTGTGGAAATGGCCTGGTAGTTTCCGGGCAGATCAAGCACTGAATCCAGATGCTCGCCCAGATAGTCGTTTAACCTGGAGACAATAACTTTTCCCAGGTACTCCTCTATGTTGGATGTACTCATCCCGGCCAGAGTGCCCAGAAGGACATTGATGAACAGCAAAGGCTGAACAACCCGGATGTTGAACATACCAAAGGCCCGCAAACGGATAAGCCCAAGCTCCGAATCCTTGAAAGCCACCGGGTCCCGCGTCCCCCATTTCAGGTTGGGAAAGACCTTCATGTTCACCATATACATTTCGGCCCGCAAAGGACTGGTCAGCCCCCAGGGCACAGCCATGAGCTTATTGAGTATGGGAATATTGGCTGTCTTCAGCGTATGCCTTCCCGGGCCGAAAACCTGGATAGCCCGGCCATTGTAGAAGAACACTCCCACCTGGCTTTCCCGGGCAATAAGCTGGGCTCCCCACTTGATCTCCCCGGATCCTTGCTCAGGGATACGCTGAACCAGCTCCTGACCCGTAGGATCGAACCATTCAATGACTTCCAAAAAGACCACATTGTTTGTACCCATATTTGCCCCTTGACCCTGAGACCTTTCGTCCTTCAGAATGCCTCAACCTTGACAGTGCAACCGATGCGCTCATATCTACCAAAACTTCACACTAAAAGCGAGAACAGTTCATGAGCCAGGACGAACCGAATAAGATCATCTACTCCATGATGGGAGTGAGCAAGCACTACAACCACCAGCCGGTGATCAAGGACATCTCCCTGTCCTATTTCTACGGGGCCAAGATCGGAGTCATCGGTTTAAACGCCTCCGGAAAAAGCTCCCTTCTAAGGATTATGGCCGGCGAGGACCAGGATTTTGAGGGCGAGACCCACCTGGCTCCGGGATATACTGTGGGCCACCTGGAGCAGGAGCCCCAGCTGGACGAAGAAAAGACTGTGCGCGAAGTGGTGGCTCAAGGGGCCCAGCAGGCCTTTGATCTTTTGCAGGAATTTGAGGACATCAACGCTAAATTCGCCGAACCCATGGACGATGAGGCCATGGACAAGCTGATCAACCGCCAGGGTGAGGTCCAATCGAAACTGGATGCAGTCAACGCCTGGGACATCGACAGCCGACTGGAAATGGCCATGGAAGCCCTGCGCTGTCCGCCGGGAGATACCCCGGTGCGTATAATATCCGGAGGAGAAAAACGGCGGGTGGCTTTGTGCCGGTTGCTCATCCAGCAGCCGGACATCCTGCTACTGGACGAGCCCACCAACCACCTTGACGCTGAAACCGTGGCCTGGCTGGAGCATCACTTGCAAACCTATCCCGGAACGGTCATCGCCGTGACCCACGACCGCTATTTCTTAAATAACGTGGCCGGGTGGATTCTGGAACTGGACCGGGGAGTGGGTGTGCCCTGGAAAGGCAACTACGCCTCCTGGCTGGAGCAGAAAAAGGCCAAGATGCAGCAGGAAAAGAGAGTGGACAAGAAATGGCGGACCACTCTGGCCCGGGAGCTGGAATGGCTGCACATGAGTCCGGCAAATCGGCACAAGCGAAACCAGGAACGGATCATCAAGTATTCCGATCTGCTCTCCAGTGCCGACACCCGGAATGAGGAGCTACAGATCGTCATCCCCCCGGGTCCCCGTCTGGGCGATGTGGTGGTCGAAGTCGACCAGGTCCGCAAGGCCTATGACGATCTCCTGCTCATGGAGGATATGTCCTTCACTGTTCCTCCAGGGGCCATTGTGGGCATCATCGGACCCAACGGAGCGGGCAAAACCACTCTGTTCCGCATGATCACCGGGCAGGAATTTCCAGACGATGGAACCCTGCGTTTGGGCCCCAGTGTGCAACTGGCTTATGTTGAACAGAGCCGGCAGAAGCTGGATCCGGAGCAGACGGTATGGGAAGCCATCAGCCAAGGCCGGGACACCATCCGCTTGGGCAATCGGGAGGTCAATTCCCGGGCCTATGTGGCCCGGTTCAATATCACCGGATCGGAACAACAACGTAAAGTGGGAGAACTCTCCGGCGGAGTGCGCAACAGGGTCCATCTGGCTATGATGGTCAAGGAGGGAGCCAACCTGCTCCTTCTGGACGAGCCGACCAACGACCTGGATGTGAACACCATGCGGGCATTGGAAGACGCTCTCCAGAGCTTTGCCGGCAGCGCCATGATCATCAGCCACGACCGCTGGTTTCTGGACCGGGTGGCCACCCACATCCTGGCCTTTGAAGGCGACAGCCGGGTGGTGTGGTTTGACGGAAACTTCAGCGAATATGAAGAAGATAAAAAGCGCCGCCTGGGCCAGGACGCCTTGCAGCCGCAGCGGATCAAGTACCGGAAGCTGACCAGATAAAATCTGGGGGCAGCTTTGAAAGCTGCCCCCAGATTTTATATTGAGACTCGGTTTATACGAACCAGATGAAATCACCTTGCTTGAATATATATAGCGGCATTTTATTACGAGTTCCCTTTCACTCCAACCAATTCTCGACGGCTAAATTGGGAACCCGGGAAAACTCATTGATGTTTGCAGTCACCAAGAAAGCTCTTAAAGACAAAGTATGAGCAGCAATGAGCAGGTCGTTGGGTCCTATAGGTTGTCCAACACTCTCCAGGTAAGATCGAATATGAGCGTATTCAACATCAGCAGGAGATTCTAAAGGCAGTATAGCTATGGCATCCAAGATAGCTTCAACTTGTTGAGTAACACGGTGAGAGTTTCTTTTAGCTGCTCCGAACCTCATTTCACTGGCTACAATGATTGATGTACAAACGCGATTTTCCCCAACTATGGCAATACGTTGGGCAACTCGTCCCTGCGGTTGGCGAACAAGGGATGACAATATATTCGTATCAAGCAAATACAAACTATGCTCATTCATAACGTAACATCATCCAAGGCTGGCAACCCTTCATCAACATCAGGAAAGCTTTCCTCCAAGGGAGCAAGGTCTTTGAGAACTGCCAAAAGACCTTTTTTACTGACTGGCTCGATGACCAACCGATTGTTTTCCTTACTGATAGTCGCCTCTTGAGCATCAAGCTCAAATTCTTTCGGTATTCTAATGGCTTGATTTCGTCCATTGCGGAACAGACGAACGTGGCGTTTTTCAGTCATATCTCTTTCTCCATGAGTTATGATAGGTCATGGTCAACAATTCTGCTGTGGGTCATAGTATGTGATATGATTTATGGCATATGCAAAGACATATGCCACAGAGGTCATCGTGTCAAGCAATTGATGAAATCCAAAAAATTTATAATCTGAATTCCTTGCCCAACTCGCTTACTGGAGACTGGCAAGCAGAAACCTTGGCGACAATGCTCTGGCAGGGAGAAGTGACTTCCTGATATGGTTCCTCCTTTTATCCTCTCCAAGCCCAGGCTGGCCCTGTATGCCCTGTCTGCAGTCGCTGCCTCAAGCTTCGGACAAACGTTCTTTGTCTCCATCATGGTGGTATCAACTGCAATTGCCCCGGTTCTGTTCGGCTTTTTGCTGGATATGCACATATCTCTTCCCGCTTTGATCGCAGCCACAGCCACAGGAGTACTCGGAGCAGTATGCCTGGCCTTGCTGGCAGCTAACAGATCAAGCCCCTGGAATCCAATATGAGCCATAATGTCTTACATTTGACAGAACATTCATTTGATTCCACAATGGTTTCACATTACAATCATTTGGAGGTGTTCATATGGCAACTGTGACGGTAAAGAATATACCTGATGAGCTTTACGATCGGCTTAAGTTGGTCGCAGAAATAAATCGGCGTTCCATCAATAGTGAGATTATCATGTGCATTGAAAATACTGTTATAAGTCGCCAAATCAATCTTGACGAGGTGCTTGAGAATGCTCGTCAACTGCGTCGATTGACAGCCGAACATCCGATCAGTGATGAGGAGTTCAGTCAGACAAAAGCTGAAGGTCGGCTATGATTGTGGTTGATACAAATGTTATTGGCTATCTCTTCCTGTCAAGCGAGCAATCGGTTTTAGCGGAACGGGCTCTGCTAAAGGACAATGAGTGGGCGGCACCAATTTTATGGCGTAGCGAATTCCGCAATGTCCTTGCTTTGTATATGCGAAAAAATATTATTACTTTAGAGCAAGCTCAGCAAATAATGAATAATGCTTTAAAATTAATGAAGGATCGAGAATATGAAGTTCCATCATATGAAGTTTTAAGGCTTACCTCAAAAAGCAATTGTTCTGCATATGATTGTGAATTTGTCGCTACAGCAAAAGATCTGAAAGTTTCATTCGTGACAGTTGATAAGCAATTGCTGCGAAAGTTTTCATCAATAGCAATATCGTTAAGTTCGTTCTGTAAAACATAGTCTCCATGATTCTAATTTTGATTAATTTTCCAAAAGTTTTTGTTCCAGCCGACAGGCATGGTTTAAAAAAGCTGAAAAAGAAGAATGCCTTCTCGCACCAGCTGCGTTTTCTTACGCAGAGCTCTTGATGCTTGAAAGAGATAACTGGGAGAAGAGTGAAAAACTTTTTAAGCAATCTGCTGAGGAAGGTTTTGAGCCTGCGTACGCTGAATACGCTTCAATTTTATACCTGAACAAGATTGATATAGATGAAGCTGAAGCATACTTTAAGAAAGCAGAAGAGAATAATTGCCTGCCTGCTCCACATGCCTATAACTACGGGCAGTTACTGATTAAAGAAAGAAACAAAGTCGAGAAAGGAAATAAGTTTTTGGATATAGCAGAATCTGATGGATACTAAGAGAAGCGCTTGGGCCGGAATGCCTTGCGTCGAGCTGGAAGAAGAACCAATCTCAAAAATGGTGCTTGAAGAGAGGATATAGTAACTGTGGATAATTATCAGCTTTTGATAGACCTTTACAAAAGGACAAACCGGCAGGGACCGGGTGGTGATGCAGAGACGGAAAAAGCCCTCAACCTGGCTATAGCAGACCGTGCCCAGCCATTAAAAATTGCCGATATCGGCTGCGGCACAGGGGCCTCCACCCTGCTCCTCGCTCGTCTCCTCAATGCTCAGATTACGGCAGTGGACTTTCTTCATGAATTTCTTGTTGTGCTCGAAGGCAGAGCCGAAAACTTGGGGCTTTCTAGAAAAATAACCACCCTTTGTTGTTCAATGGACGATCTGCCCTTTGGAGACGAGGAATATGATGTTATCTGGTCTGAGGGCTCGATATACAATATCGGCTTTGAAAGGGGCGTAACATACTGGAATCGCTTTCTGAAACCAGGCGGACTCCTGGTTGCCTCGGAGATCACCTGGATTACTTCCTCCCGTCCTTTGGAACTCCAGAAACACTGGGAGGAGGAATACCCGGAAATAGATATGGCCTCTGCAAAGATTGGCCTCCTGGAGAGGAACGGCTATTCTCCGATCGGCTATTTTGTCTTACCGGAGCACTGTTGGCTGGATATCTATTATCGGCCCCTGCAAGAAAGCTTTCACGATTTCCTGAATCGAAACGGCAACAGTGAAGAAGCCCGAGCAATAGTTGAAACAGAAAACCGAGAAATTGCATTGTATGAGAAATATAAATCATACTACAGCTATGGTGTATATATTGCGAGAAAATTGGAGAGGAAGAATTGCCCAGTCCTATAGGAAAATCTGGAAACAACGATCTACAATATTGGGAAAGAAATCCAAGAGATAGCTTGGAAGTAAAGGATACAAAACGACCTCCAGCCAGGCTTATTCATATTTCGTGATCTACCTTGTCAGGATGGTCCTGAACCCAGTTGATGATTATCGCCAACATCTCTTCAATATCAGAAATATTGCGGGTGCAAATATTGTAGAGTTCTTCCTGGGTAATCTCATGGTAGAAATGGACCATCCGATTTCGATATCCGGCGATTTTGCGCAAACGAGCAACTCGATCATCAGGAATGACATTTACTTCGGCCAACTTGTTCCCAATGTCCTTATATTCTGTAACAGCGCAGCCAAAACCTTTGGCCAGAATATGCCGGCCGAGATCGAGAAGAGCCTCTATGCTTCTACGTAAAAATGATTCTGCAGCCGCCACATTTCGGGGGTCGGATGCAAACTGGGCATAGCTGCCCATAGGCAGATCCTGGATTGACTGCAGCATGCTCCGAACCCAGGCTGCCCGCTCAGAAACCACGCTGGCCCGAATCCGGGTCGGGGTCATCGACCACCCTCCTCCAGGATCATCCTGATCCTTTCCTTTTTAAACGGGAGCAGATCTCCTGCCCGCCTGAGGACAAAAAGCTCATACCTGGCCTGTTCATCCGCATCCATGGTATACAATAGCTCGCCCCGTATGATATCCAAAGCCAAAAACGGCTCAGCCTCCGGCAGCAGAACCAGATCCACCCTGCTCACAGCAAAAAAGTCCTCCAGCTCCATGCTGAAATTGACTTTTCGTTCTGCATCCCAATTTGTCAATCTCAGGGGAAGAATCCCGATGTCAACATCTGAGTCGGGATGAGCACTTTGTACGCTGTGTCCTTTGAGCCAGGCCAGCATTTCCCCGGCCCGGCTGCCAAAGGCATATATGTCGTGAACACCATAGCTATCACATAGTTTCGTTAACACAAACGAACGAGCTTTGGCCTCCTCTCCGCATACATGATCATCGACAGTCATAGTCATCTCTTATCGACCACCATTGCCTCAAATCGAGGCTGACTTTATTGTCAATACCATACACACCACCATTTAAACAAAAGCGACCCACAAAATCAAATCTGCACGCTACCCAAAAGACCATCCAATAGCTCAGGAAGAAGATTATGGACTCCCGGCTCCATCTCCTCAGTAAACGGATCAGAGCCTGCAAGGCCTGCGATCTGGCCCAGACCAGAACCCATGCCCTGCCCGGAGCGGGCAATGACCGGTCCAGACTTATGATCATCGCCCAGGCCCCAGGAGATCATGAGGACCGGAAGCAGCGGCACTTCATGGGTCCCTCAGGCCAAGTGTTCGATCAGCTCCTGTCACATTCCCATGTATCCAGGAATGATCTCTTTCTTACCAATCTCCTCAAATGCCGATTGCCCAAGAATCGTCGTCCCAAGCAACGGGAGATTGAGGCCTGCCTGTCCTTTCTGCAGGAAGAGGTGGAGATTGTCGATCCAGAAATTTTGGTTCCCCTTGGGTTCTACGCAACACGCTCTGTCCTGATCCTGAACAACATCCATGCTCCCCAAGCCAGGGCTGACTCGCCAGATTTCTTCGGCCGCCTCTTTTGGCAGGGGCGGAAAAAAGTCTATCCCCTGCCCCACCCGGCCGCTTTGCTCTATAATCCCTCGTATCAGCACAAGGCAGAACAGCAGTATGACAGGCTTAGGGTCCTGGCCGCACCTTGCAAATGGAATACAATGTGCCCCATACGCCAGTTTTACAACCAGGGCTACCTTGCCAGGTCCTGGATTGAGCTGTACTGCACCGGAGACTGGTCCAGGTGCGTGCGGTTCCAGAAAGAGGAGCAGGGCATCCCCCACCCAGACTGGATGCTGCCGGACGGCACGTTAAACGAAGAGCTCAGGGATAGGGACTGATATGCAGGATTTATTTATAAAGCTACTCAACCTCCCTTGACAGCAAGTATTCAAAGAATCACTTTTTGTGGTTTTCGAAAAAAGCTGGTCGCAAACTCTGAAAAAGCACCCTCTGTTAGGAGAACTTGTCTATGCAATGGGCACCAGTCCCAGCCTATCTGAGCAAAATGCAATGGAAACGGGTTGTTCGCCAACAGGGTCTCATCTTCCTTGGGGCTGTGCTTACTGCTTTGGGCTACAGCTGGAATCTCTTCAGGCCCAATGGTTCGATTTTTTGATCAAAATCCCGGTAAAGAAATTCGGATCACACTTGAGAAGGTCCGGTTTGGAGCTTTTGACCCTGCGCAAATAATCCCGGACATAATGGGGCAGGGTAGACTGCAGGAGGTAGCGTTTGAAGTCTGCTTCCACCTGTTTTATAGAAATGTTCCAATCCTCGGCAGCCAGCCGGAAATGGTTAAATTCGGATGTTTGCGTTGACCGGGCCAAGACAAAGAGCATCTCCTCCTCTGTCAGTTTCCGATCCCGATTGGAGCGCTTTTCCAACACATGCACGACTGCAAGGACCCCAATCACAAAGATGATGGCGAACCAAAAAGTCCAGCCCATACCAATGCACCTCCATAAGTGCGATAAGTGCGGGTGCAAAAACTGTTTTTGCACCCGCCAGAGGTCAGAGATCAGAAGTCAGAAGTAAGCAAAAACGAGTGGTTACAAACAATATATTTTATCGCACATAAACGTAAAACGCTTTTTTTGAAGTGAAGCCTTCATAAGTGAATCAGCTGTCAATCAACGCTATCCACATGGAGTATTGTATATGATCCTCGGAATTGAAGGAAGTCCCCGGCCCAAAGGAAACTCACACCTTCTCCTCCAGGCCCTCATGACCGGTGTCCACGAAGCCGGTGCCTCCGGATTTCAGGCCCACCTCCGGGATTACAGGTATGAGCCATGCATCGGCTGTGAACGCTGTAGACAGGACAACACCTGCACCCGCTTTCAGGACGGGATGACTCTTTTGTATCCACGGATTGAGGAATCACAAGGCTTGATTCTCATCTCTCCGGTGCACAACTATAACGTCACCGCCTGGGTGAAGGCCTTTATCGACAGACTCTACTGCTATTTCGATTTTGCGGACACCAGGCCCAGGGCCTGGTCCAGCCGACTGGCTGGGCAGGGACGGAAAGCGATTATCGCAGCCATCGCCGAGCAGGAAGAGAAAAAGGACATGGGCTTTGCCCTGGAGGCCATGCGCCTGCCCCTGCAGGCCTTGGGATATGAAATAATGGCCGAATTTCCTGTTCTCCGCCTCTTTGACCGGGGAGTTATCTCCAAGCAAACAGAGCTGTTGGACCAGGCCAAGGAAGCCGGACGGGAGCTGGCCACTTCTGTGGATGACGCCAATCATATCTCGTGATCCACATTATCAGGAAGGAAATGCAAAACACTGTTAAACCATGGCTTGGTCGTATTGTCTGTTCATCTCCGACTACACAATCTCTCCCATCCCAAAAGGTGCAGGACCTGTTCCTGCTCGGCGTACACCTGCCTGGTTCTGCCCCAGGCAGCCAGTTCCTGCATCTGGGCTGTGGCATACTGCTGGGGATCGAACTCCCTCGCTCCGTTCCATGTAGGCAGCCTGAACTGAATCTCTTCGAGCTGCTCAAGATCCGGCACAAACCTCCCTTTCCGCCCGCTTTGCACCTGAAGCTGCTCAAAGATTCGCAGTCCGTCCGGATCAAAGTCCCCGAAATGCATCCACTGGCAATCCTTATGAAGGGAACGCAGCCATCGGGCGGATAGTCCGGTATTGTATCCCGGACAGAATAGGACCAGCCCTTTGGGCACTGAAATCTGCTGAAAAGGAGCCAGATTCTCGCTGGTCAGCACAAATTTGATGCCGTCCAGGGCAAAATCCTGGACCCGGGCGGCCTGTGGCCCGGGAATGCACACTTGCCCCATGGAGGCTGTGACCAGGCCCAAATCCAGTTTGTTGGGTCGGTGGATCACAGATACAAAGGCCTTGAGTCGGAGTTCGCCCCGCAGGTGACGGCCTCTGGACCACTGGGCAAAAATCTTGCTTAAGACCGGGACACCCTGGATATGCTTGGAATCGCCAAAGACCCGGGCGCTTACAGCCTGCATCCGGCAGGAAGCGCCAGGATCCTGCTCATTCTTTTCCAGATCCCGTAAGAGCTGCAAGGCCTGACTGGGCCGGGAAGAGATGGTCACTTCCAGCCCCAGCCTCCGGGCCAGATCCTGGGCCTCATCCCTGGCCTGGATGACTTCCAGGCATTGCCTGTTAACAATTTCCTGCACTGAAGCCGCATCCATCAGGACCACCTCCCGGCCCTGCCGGACCGCCAGTCCGGCCTCGATCAAGGGATCCAGGATCTTGGAATAGCTGGTTAGGCCCCGTTCCAAAAGCTCTGACCAGGCCAGGCATTTCTTGAGCATTGCCCTCCCCTTGACTGAAAAGTGCTTATGGTCAATACGCCTTTACGCCTCACCTTTGTGATATATGGACACGTGGGTCACCCCCTGCTCCAGAGGAGTAAGCAAGTGGCAGACAGTGTCCGGGACCTCAATGGTCCGGGGCAGGGCCACCAGGAGCTGGGAACCGGAGCGGTCCAAAAGCTCTCGCACGGTGTATACTGCCTGTTCGTCCAGGCGTTCCGCCTCGTCCAGAGCCATGATCAAAAGGCCCCTGGCCCGGGTCTGCCCGGCCTCGCCCCCCCAGTGAAACAACAGGGCCAGGCAGATGGCCAGATTGATGCCTAAGGTCTCGCCCCCGGAAAATCCTTTTTGCCTGCTTTCCCCGTCCTGGTCGGTTATGGACCAGCCCAGATCGATATAGGTACGGTAGTCGGCTATCTGTTCCTCGCTCACATCCCCCCGGCCGTGCCGGAAGATATTCTTGACCAGGGTCTGCACAAACTCCTGCAAGCTGGTCTGGGTGCCGAAATCCATGAGAGAGAGGACCTCTCCCTTGAGCTTCTTCAAATTCTCGTACTGGGAGAGGTATTTCAGCTCGATCCGCACTTGGCTGATCCGGCCGAACCTGATGTCGGCCAGGATAGAGTTCACCTTGTCCAGCCTGCGCTTTAATTTGGATATCTCCTGATCCACCTTCTGCCGGATATCCTGGACATAGGTCTTGATCCTGGCCTCTATCTCGCCCAGCTCCCGTTGCAAGCGCTGAAACTGATCCTCGACCTTATCAAGCTCGAGAAAGGAGGGGATGATGTTCTCCAGAATCATGTCCACCTGCGCTTCCGCAGAGCTCTCTTCCGGCAGCTGCAAAGAATACTCTCGCCCAATGCGGGTCACGTTTTTATCCAGATCCTCAGCAGCCATTTCCCACTGCGCCCTCAGCTTGGAGGAATCATCCACAGTATAGTTTCCGGCCCGGTATTCCGGTTCCTGCCGGGGATAATACCTTGACCAGGTCTGCAGAAACTCCTGCTCCGCCTTCTGGGCCTGCTCGATTTCTGTGGTCAGGCGTTGGATCTCGTCTCCGATGCGCTGAAACATATCACCCTTGCGCGCGGACTCCTTATGCAGATTGTAGATGGTTTTTTCAAGCCTTTCCAGCTCCTGGTCCAGCTCGGAGATCTTGTCCTGGATGACTTGGGCCCTGGAGAAATCGATCCTGCCTTCCAAAACATCCCTTGGTTCTTCATCTCGCAAGCTCTGCAAACGGGATAAAATCCCGGCCAGCTCCTTTTCTGCCTGGGAGTATTTGCCCTGCAGGGTTTTCGTCTCCGTATGCACCCGGGCCAATTCCTTCTCCAGCCTGGCCAACTCCTTTTCCAGCTTTTTCCCCTCATTATCCCGGGCCAAAAGTTCCTTTTCGCACTCAGCACACTTCTGGGGAGCAGCATGCAGCTCAAAATGTTCCTTTCTGGCGTACAGGTCCTGCACATACCGGTACCGCTCCCGGATGGCCTGGGACTCTTGCTCCAGCCGGGCAATCTCCTCTTTCAGCCGTGTATGCTGGGAAATACAATCCGAATCCTCCAGAGCCGTCCACACACCGAGCAGATTCCGCCCCCTTTTGATCTGCTCTTGGCTCTTGCGCCGCTCGTTCTGCAGCTTGTCCAGCTCCCTTTGCACTTCCTCCTTTTCCCGCTGCAGGCGCTGAAGCTCCCTGGCCCGAGCCCTGGCTCCCAGCCAGACATGGGATTTTGGGGCATACCAGTACAAACTGCCCTGGCCGGAGATGGAGCCCTGGCCGGCCGGCATGGAGCTCAGCCTTTCCGGGTCCGCGTCCTTGGTAACCAGCAAAAACTCCTCGTCTCCCAGGTCCAGGCCGGACAGCTCGGAGGGTTCGTCTACCAGCACTCCCCGGGCGAACGGACCCAGCCTGGCCTGGACCCGGGCGGCCTGCTCCAGGTCCAGGTGTTCAAAACGGGAGGCCAAAAGGCTCATCTGTCCGGATTCCACATATTGGCTCACGGCCCGGGGCAGGCTGGGCCGCCCCTGCTCCAAATCCGCAATCTGCTGCTCCAGCTTTTCCAGTCCGGCCCTGACCTTGGCTATGGATGGCTCATAATCCAGATCCTCCCAGGCCTCCACCAGCTTCTCAAAGGCCTGGCGGCCCATGGATACAACATCACCATCTTCCGGTATCTCTTGAGCCAGTCCCCTGGCTAGGTCCAGGGCCTTTTGATGCTCAGCTGCCCTGTGCTCCAGCTCTTGGCATCGTTTCTTGAGTTCCGGCAGACCGTCCATTCTGGCCTTGTCCTTTTGCACCTGATTCCAGGCCTGCTGCACGTCCACCCAGGAGGACAATCTGCGCCCTATCTTATCCCTGGACTGTTTGAGCAGCTTGTCTAGCTCCAGGTAGCGATCCCGTTCGGCCTGCAGATATTTAAGCCGCTCGGTGAGCTCGGCAATCTGAGCCCCGAGCTGAGCGGATCTGGTCTTGTTATCATCCCGCGTAGCCTGCAAACTCCCGGTTTCTTCCTGCAGCTCGGTCAGACGGCTGCCCATGGACTTGACCTGCCCTTGCAAGGCCTCTTCCTGCTCCAAGGCCCGCATGTACTCCTGGTGATGTCTATGCTGCCTGGACAGCTCTTTCTGTCGGCTGACGTACTTGTCCCGCTCCTCGATCAGCTCTGTCTTGCGGGTGGTGGTCTGTTCCAGCTTTGTGTCCACTTCCTGCATTTCCTGTGCAGTGCGGGCCTCTTTGTCTCTTTCCTTTTGTATCCTCTCCTGGCAGGAGCTGATCCTGGCCTGCTGGCGGCCCAGTTCGGTGGACAAATACAGGCGTCGGCGCTCGTCCACCCGTCCCCGCTTTTCTTCCAGCTCCTGCCTGATGGTCCGGAATCTGTCCAGGGCTTGGAGTTGTTCAGTCAGCTTGCGGCGATCGCGCATTAAGCGTTCCACATCAGCAAACTTCACGCCCTGGGCCGGCTCGGGGCAGAGCATTTGCATCAAAAAGGCCCCCAGCCTATCCAATTTGGGCCTGGTGACCTGGCTCCACAAGGCAGCAAACTTCTTCTTACCCTGGCGGTCCATGGACACGGGTAACAGGCCCTGGGCAAAGAGGTGGCGGTGATATTCGTCCACAGAGGCAAAGTCATGGGCCTGGCCCTGGATGTCCTGGCGGAGAATGTTTCGCTTCAAGGTTTGAAAATCCGGAGTGATCAGTGAGTCCTTCCGGTTCAAAAACAAATCCAGACTGACCGGTATATGGGTCAAAATAAAGGGACCAAGCTCCAGGCTCTCGGTTGTGGCCTTGGCATGCAGGCGAACCCCCAGAGCGGTAATCTCTTCGTGCCCGGAGACAGAGAGAACTGCCCAGCCCACCCGGCCGCTCAATTGTCCAGAGAGAGTCCGGTCGAACTGTCCGGTAGCCACATTGAGATTAATATAATGCTGATGGCAGATGAGTATGGTCTGCACTGCATCCAGAATGGTAGTCTTGCCCACGGCATTATTCCCGGACAGGACCGTCATTCTGGGATGCAAGGTGATATGGGTGGCCGGAAACAGTTTGTAGCCCACAAGCAAAAGATCGGTGGCTACAATATCCTCTGGTATGAATACTTCAGGTATCTTCTGAGCCGTTGTCTTCATTTTCCTCTTCTTCCCAATCAATGCTGGTCCAGATGCTGTGGATGGCTGCATCCAGATCCTCCTGCCCGGCATATTCCAGATCCAGGCTCCGTCTGGCCGGCTCAAGAAAACGGACCAAAGCCGGCAGGCGCAGGATGCGCAATGTGTTAAAGTCCGCATTTACTGAAGGATAAAGCTCAATAAACCGCAGTCTGTGCAAATCCCGCAGGCTGGTCAGCACCCAGCCGGTGAGCTGCTGCATCTTCCGGTCACTCTGCTGCCTGGTCCGGATAGTCCGCTTCTGCTGGGGGTTGAAAACCCGGACCAGCTGGTTGAACTCAAAGCTGTTCTGCAGACGGCTGAGAAGCTCCCTGGCCAAAACCTCGTCCTTGCCCTCAATACCTGCCGACATGAAGTGCCAGGCCAGAAACAGGCCCAAAAATGTGGCTCCCCGGCGCAGGGAAGCAACCTTGATTCGCAAGGAGTTGGGCGACAGATGATAAAAGGCCTCTCCGCCCTGGCTGGAGCGTTGCAGCCGGTAGCCCAAAAAGGCAAAAAAAGCGGACCAGATATCATAATGGGTCTCCAGAAATCTGTATTCCCCGATCAACTGGGAGTCGATATTCTGTCCGGCCTGCAGGCGATGAATGATCCGTCTGGACAGGTTGTCGTTCTCCAAAAGGACCTGCATATCCAGGTTCATGTATTCTTCAAGCATGGATGTGTTCTGTTCCATAAACATCATTCCTGCCCAGCCCGCAAGACCACTGGCTCCAGGTAGAAGCTGCCCATGTCCGTCCAGGGCCGGTCCTCGTCCTTGTCCACAACGACTGCCGGTTTCCAGCCCGGCATATCCTGGATCAAAAACCACAGGCCCTGCAAGATCTCATCGTCATGTCCTGTCACCCTGCTGACCAGATTCCGCAGCCAGGACCCGAGTTCCAGACAATCGCCTTCGGCCTCCTTCCACTCTTGCCTGGCCAGATCTAAGAAGTCTTCTTTCCAGGGCATCCGGCGGGTCTTGATTTCTTCCGGGACATAATCCTCCAGGGCCTTGAGCTTGTCCAGGCTGATGGCTACAGGTTTCCTCTGCTCCTGTCTGCTCCAGTTTATGCTGATTCCAGGCAGGCTGTACTCCTCGATCAGGGGCATGCGCAGGTCGATATTCAGGGCTCGGGCCAGGATCTCCTGCTGCTTGCGGGCCACCCGGTCCCGATAGGCCAGGGAACCGATCAGGCTCTGGTAGGAAACGCATTCATGGATGAAATGGATGATATGGGCCAGCATCTGTTCAATGCGCCGCCGCAGCCCATCCAGAAAATCCAGGCACCGCTCCACATCATCGACCAGATGAGCTGTGGCCGCTTTTTCCCGGCACTCGTAGAGCAGCTCGTACAATGGATAATACGGGGAACCGGTCTGCAAAGTCTGCAAGAGCTCCTCCAGATAGAGCCTGCTGGTCTGGATGGTCTCCACCGCCATTTCAAAGGCCGCATCGTCCTGGCCGGAACCCAGCTCTTTTACTCTTGATTCCTGTTCCAGGATGGATTCTTCGATACTTTGCAGCTTGTACTCCATGCTCTCGGCCACAGAACTTAAGAACACATGGCGGAGAAAGCCCTCCAGCTCGGCAATATTGTTGCTCTGCAGGTGGCTGCGCAGGATGCTGTAGGCGTGGTTGATATGGGTGGAGAGCTCATCGCTGTCCAGATTGATCTCAGCAATGACGTCCTCGGCCAGCCCCCGGCCCAGACGGGTGAGGCAAAAGGCGTCCCGGCCGGAACCGGTGATGGATCTGCGCACCAGGCGGTATTGCAAAAGCCTGTCCAGGGCCGCGGAGTTGGAAATCGCATCCGTAAGCCGCAGGGTCTTTACAGCCTGCTCGATCTGCCAGGTCAGCTCCCTTTCCGGAATATCCTTCTGCCTGGTGCTCTTCTCCCAGAAATAGAGCCAACCCACAAAGACCAGATCGTGGGCGGAAAGCTTGAGCCCGGCCGGAAACTTACCCAGCAGCTCCCGGAGTTGAAAAGTGAAGTCTTGTCCTTCGGCCTGATGCATGACAACCTTAAGCCTGGATTATTTTCAAACCCTCATCTCCCGATCGAAAACTCTATATCGTATCTGACGACGAGACGAAACTCAGATCTTTTTTTTACTTGATCCTGACCGCCGACTTGGTATATTCTCGAAGATGAACATATCTGGTATGAAACCAGAAATTAGCTTACTTGTCGATCCTCGATCAACCCGGCAAGCCTGACAATCAACACCAAGGAAGGTTGCATATGATCCATCAAGCAGCAAGAAGAAGAAAAAAACGGCTCTTTCTTGTCATTGCTCCTTTGCTGGCCATCAGCCTGAGTCTTTGGAGCCCGCTCATCCCTGGATATGCCGGGGAAAGTCAAACGATCAGCCATAAGCGTAATTGGCAGCCGCCTCGATTCTCTGAACACCAAGAGGCCAGAGAACGGATGGTCCGGGACCAGATCAGCTCTCGAGGACTGGACGTACCGGAGCCTTTGGCCAAACGGGTCTTAGAGGCTATGCGCCATGTTCCCCGCCACCTCTTCGTCCCAAAGCAATACCGCGATGCCGCCTATGCTGATCGGCCCTTACCCATCGGATCGGGACAAACCATTTCCCAGCCCTACATCGTAGCCCTGATGACCGCCAAGCTGAATATTGAACCAGGAGATAAGGTTTTGGAAATCGGCACAGGGAGCGGATATCAGTCCGCGGTCCTGTCTGAAATCACTCCGCATGTCTTTAGTGTAGAGATACTCAAGCCTCTGGCCCGGAAAGCCAAGCAACGTTTGACCGAACTGGGCTACGAGGTGGTCACGGTCCGGACAGGTGACGGTTATTACGGGTTTGAGGAGCATGCCCCGTTTGACGGCATCATTGTTACCTGCGCCGCCGGACATATCCCCCCTCCTCTCCTGAAGCAGCTGAAAAAAGGAGGCACCATGGTGGTACCCATAGGCGGCGCCTTTGAGGTCCAGAGATTGACCTTGGTTACCAAGGACGAAGATGGAAAAATACGTACCAAAGCCCTTATGCCCGTTCGCTTTGTGCCCATGACCGGTGAAATAAGCCCTTGACTGTGGATAGTATGAAGCAAACAACCAAACCTCAATCCCGGGAAGGGCTGCCCTTGTGGCCGGCCAATGCCACCGTCTTTCTGATATCCGCCGCGATCATCGCCCTGGAGCTGACCCTCATGCGCTGGCTCTCAGTGACCACATGGTACCATTTTGCCTACTTGGTCATAAGTACAGCCCTTTTAGGCTTCGGGGCCAGCGGAACCTTTCTCACTCTGGCCGGCCGGCGGATGCTTCCTCAATTCAGGAGCTGGGTTTTCTGGCTTCTCTTGGCTTTTGCTCTTTCTGCCGTTCTCTTCTGCCGGTTCGGGCGGATCATCCCCTTAAATCCCCAATATCTGCTCTACAGCCTGAAGCAAGTGGGCTGGGCCGGGGTCTACCATGTTTTCGTCATTCTCCCCTTTTTTATCGGCGGTTTGGTTATCGGCCTGTTTCTCATGCGCTTTAAAGATCGCGTTTACAGCGTGTACGGAGCAAACCTGATTGGCAGTGGTGCCGGGGGAGCTTTGATCACTGCCTGTATGTTCGTATGCGATGTGCCGGATCTGGTATATATTGTTGCCGCCATGGCCGTGCTTGCCGCCTTTATAAGTGGGCCGGGAGGACAGAAAAGGCCAATCACAGGCAAGTGGTACGTGCAGCTGAAATCTTTTCTCCCTTTGCTTCTTATCCTCTACCTGGCAGTGGACTGGGCCCTGATACCCATGTCCTTGAACATCGATCCTTATAAGCCACTGGCCACAATGAAGCGTTGGCAAGCCCAGGAAGATGCCCAACATATTGTAACCCGCAATGGACCCAGGGCCCGCATCGACGTCTACTCCTCGCCTCGCCTGCACCAGACCCTTTTTGCCGGCTTGACGGCCAAAGAACCTCCGCCCAGGCAGATGATGATTTTGGAGGACGGGTCACCCACTGGGGTGGTGTACAGTATCAACGGGCCGGAGCAGGCCGGGATTCTGGACCATACCCCCATGTCTGTAGCCTATAGGATGACAGACAACCCCCGGGTCCTCTTGTTGGATGAGGTCGGCGGGACCAATGTCTGGCTGGCCAAGCGCTTCAACGCCGCCCATATAACGGTTGTACAGCGAAATCCCCAGCTGATCCACCTCATGCAGGATACCCTGGCCAGCCAGAACGGCAACGTCTTTTCCCTGCCAGATGTGACTGTGGTCAATGCAGATCCGCGGAATTTCCTGCATCAAAATACAAAGAAATTCGACATCATCCACCTGGGGGGCACGGAAGGTCTGAGTGCAGCTTCCGGGGGCACCCGTTCCCTGCACGAAAACTATCTGCTGACCCGCGAAGGGATACAATTGTGCCTGAACAGCTTGAGCCCAAATGGACTTTTAACCGCCACAACCGGTACCCAAACCCCGCCCAGGGATTCAATCAAACTGCTGGCCACTGCCACCGAAGCCCTGGAGTCAATGGATATAGCCAAACCCTCATCCCATCTGGCCCTGTTCAGCAATTATCTGGCTGCTACTGTTCTGGCTTCCAAAAACCGGTTTTCTCCTGACATGGGCCGCAAACTGACCGAAGCCTGCAACGTGCTGCGCCTGGATATGCAATGGCATCCCCTTTCGGATCTCAAAGAGAAAGATCAACAAATACATACCGATGAAGGCCGGGATGGATCGTACCTGCAGGATGCCTCCGGCATGCTGTTTTCTGATCACCGGGATCAATTGTATGACCAGTGGGTATATAATATCCGCCCCGCCACTGATCAAAGTCCGTACTTTTACAATTTCTTTAAATGGGATTCCCTGTCTTTTTTCATCAAGACCTATGGAAAGCGCTGGCTGCAGCGGCTGGAGCTCGGGTATGTGATCCTGGTCATCACCATTCTGGAGGTCATTATTTTAGGCGGGATCTTGATTTTGCTCCCCTTGCTCAGGTTGACAAATGGTTCTTCCGGTCATGGTGGAAAGCTGGCCACCCTGATCTACTTTTTGTGTCTGGGGTTGGGCTTTATGATCCTGGAAATGGTTTTGATACTGCATTTAAACCGTTTTCTGGGTGATCCCATGTATTCAGCCATGGGCGTGATCACCGCTTTTCTGGTCTTCAGCGGCTTGGGCAGTCTGGCCGGGCAGGGCCGGCGTCTTTATCCTGGACAGCGGATCTGGTTGGGTGTGGGAGGAATAGCCTGCTACATGCTATTATATTGGCTCTTTGCGGACACGGTGTTCAGTGAATTTGCCCTTTTTTCTCCAATCACCCGCATAACCTTAGTCATTTCGGCCATAGCGCCTCTGGCATTTTGCATGGGCTGGCCCTTTCCCAGCGGGATAAGCATGTTGCGGCAAAGTGCGCCGGACTTCATCCCCTGGGGCTGGGGCATTAACGGCTTCGCCTCTGTGGCCGCCCCGCCGGCTGCGGTTCTTTTGGCTACAGCATGGGGATTTCCCCTGGTTCTAGGGGTGGGGGTCGGGCTTTATTTGGCCGCTGCGCTTGCCAGTTTAGCTATGCCCGGCAGGACCTCTGGGTGACCTTGCAAAGGGCGAAAACCATCATTACCATATGGCCTATGAAAATCCTGGACTACCAGAACCTTGTCGACCCCGGGTTGTTGCAGCATGTAGCCAAGCAGCACCCTCTCTATACGGACATGGCCTCCGAAATCGACATCCTGTATGTACAGGAAAAAGATCACCGGGGCATACGGATCGAGATGGACAGGGCCTGCAACGTGACCCTGATCATCCATCCCATTATCCGGCCCAGTGAACGGAATGTCTATATCCTGTACCATGAGTTTGGACACATCGCGGACAGATTCAATCCCGACTTCCACTACGATCACGACAGACGGATGGCTCTGAGCCAAGCTGAGCAAGAATGTTTTGTGCAGCTATGGAATGTGTTTATTGACGCCAGGCTGCACCATCACGGCTTGTTCCGTCTGCCTCCCGGCGGCGAGGTGGACATAAAAGTAGATGGGATCACCTATCGCTTACCCAGGACCGAAATCAGTACCTACCTCCTAGAAGCATGCGCTCACTTATCCCAGCGGGGCATCCGCAAGCCCGGGGCTCTGGTCACAGACATCTGGAATAATCCGCAGCGTTTTTTGACCTTCGAGGACCTCCTGGCTCCTATTGGGTGCTAGTGATCCGCCAAATATCCCTTGACAAAATCCACTCTGCAGAAAGGCAGGCTTTTTTCTTGATCACTGTATGGAGCATAGCACTGACAGAACAAACAGTAAAAATAAACTCACCAAACAAGAGAACTTTTGACTTACACATATCACACTGTTGGAGATTTTTTTGTCAGGATCGAGCAAATTCCGGGACTTATTTATTAATGGGCTGTCCACCCCCCATCTATAGATAACATGGACCCAGTGATGTTTTGGGCCGCATCAGAGCAGAGATACACGGCCATAGCTCCGATATCCTCGATGGCAGTGAACTGCTTCGTTCTCTGGGCAGCCAGCATCACATCCCTCACCACTTCCTTCTCACTTATGCCCCGGGACCTGGCCGAATCCGCTATCTGGTTCTCCACTAGGGGTGTCTTTACGTATCCGGGACATATAGCGTTGCAGGTAATACCATGCTCAGCCAGTTCCAAAGCCACCGTTTTGGTCAGGCCAGCCAGGCCATGCTTGGCAGCCACATAGGCGGCCTTGTGTGGGGAAGCAACAAGGGCGTGGGCCGAGGCGATATTCACGATCCGCCCCCAGCCTTGCCCCTTCATTAAGGGCACGGTGCTTCGGATCATATAAAAGGCGGCACTCAGGTTGAGGTTTACGATGGCTTGCCATTTGTCCACCGGAAACTCCTCCACCGGAGAAACATGCTGAATGCCAGCATTGTTAACCAGGATATCCAGGCTTCCCAATTCCTCAGCAACTTCATGGACGACCTCTTCCGCCTTTTTGTAGTCTTGCAAATCGGCCTGCTTGTAGAGCACCTTGACCTTGAAGTCTGTTTCCAGCTCCTGGCGCAAGTTTTCAGCTCGCTCCGGGCTTCGCGAACCGTTGAGGACCACATTGCATCCGGCCTCAGCCAGGGACCTGGCAACTCCGTGGCCGATACCGCTGGTTGAGCCGGTAACCAAAACGTTTTTGTTCTGCAGCATAAATCAGCTCTCCTTTATGGGGTTTTCTCTGTACATCGATTGCAGATCCAAAGTGGGCTCATGTCCCAGAGAATCGAAATTTCTATCCAGCCAGGTTCCAGCTTTGCGCCAGCCTATATCGTGCAGCTTGATGAAAAAACTCCATTCCGGGTTCATCTTACTGGAGGCGTTAAAGGCCTTGAGCTCATCCTCTCCGGATATGAGATGTACAAGCATCTTACGGTAACGATTGGCATCCAGAGACCCTTCGTCCAATAGCCGGCTGATAAAATCAATGGACCATAGTTCTTTTAACAGGCTGCTGTTGAAGGTAATCTCGTTTATCCGATTCAGGATCTCCCGGGCGGTCTTCGGGGTCTGCTGACATTCCAGAGGATTGACCTGGACAATGACCACGTCGTTGCAGGAACAGCGGTAGGTAAAGGGGAAAAGCACCGGATTGCCCATATACCCGCCATCCCAATAGTCCTCGCCCTCTACTCTCACTGCCTGGTATAAAAAAGGAATGCAGGCCGAAGCCATAATCATGTCCGGGCTCAGCCGCTTGCGGTTAAAAACCTCCACCTGCCCGTCCCGGACCCGGGTTGCAGAGATGAACAGCTTAATCTCCTCGCATTCGCAGATTGTATCAAAATCCACGATGGAGGTCAGAATATCCCGCAAGGGGTTGAAATTCATAGGGTTGAGCTGGTAGGGAGAAAATATGCGGGTCATTATGTCGAAGGCCAGGTAGGTCGGGGAGCTATCCAGGTTCCATTTCTCGGCCGCCACCTCCCAGGGAGACATTTTAAAAGGATTAAGCAGGGCCGTCTCACTGATGGCCTTCCAGAAATCAAAGAGTGCTTTGCGGGCACCATCCCGGCCGTTTTCCATAATTCCGTGGGCCAGGACAACTGCGTTCATGGCACCTGCACTTGTGCCACTGATTGCTTCGATACCGATCCGTTCATCGGCCAGAAGGCGATCCAGAACGCCCCAGGTGAAGGCTCCGTGCGCCCCGCCACCCTGTAAAGCCAGATTGATGTACTTTCTCTCTCCTCCTTGCGGAGAAGAGCCTGTAAATTCGGCCATAATGCTCTTCCTTTGAGTATACGTGTTTTTTGTTCACCCGTTTTGTCGCTGTACTCAAAGCTGCCTTACAAAAAAATGCCGAAGGACCGGACCTTATACATTCGGGAAGGTCCCTCGGCATTCTTTATCTCAGGGTGACGCAAAGCCTAAAGATTAGGTTAAAAATCCGCATTATTCCTCGATGATTATCGCCCCTGGCGCGCACTCTCTGGCTGCTTTGCGGACCAGCTCTTCTTGGTCCGCCGGAACCTCGTCCACCAGCACCCTGGAGATCAACTGATCGTCATCGTACTGGAACACGTCCGGACAGACTTTGTTGCAGTTCCGGTCCCCCATGCACAAATCATAGTCAATGCTGACCTTCATAACTCCTCCCAATGTGAGAATTTCTTTCCTGAACTCTTTCTCGATACACGGTTTGACAATCTATAGATAATTATTATTATTTCACTTTTGTCAACCTAAGAGCTGGATCCCGCCTTCAACAATCCTTTAGGAGACGAAGATGAAAAAAGCGCTCATGGACATCCTCATTTGTCCAGCTTGTCTTCCCCAGGAAAATGAGCTCTCCCTTCATGCAGAACAGACTTCTGGCCAGGACGTCATCCAGGGCCAACTGACCTGCTCCAGCTGCGCTGAGGTTTTTCCAATCCGCGACGGTTTGGCCGACCTTGATCCTGGGCGGGCACAGCGCTCCCAATCCAAATATGAACAGCCCACCGTGGTCTCTTCCTATCTCTGGAGTCACTATGGAGATATCCTCCAGGACGAAGAGGCTTCTCAAGCCTACGATCAATGGATCCAACTCATGCATTCTCATTCCGGTCTGTGCCTGGACATCGGATCGGCTGTGGGCAGATTCGCCTTTGAAATGGCCCAGAAATGCGATTTTGTCCTCGGCCTGGACAATTCAATGGCCTTTATCCAGGCCGCTCGGGAACTGATGATACAAGGGCATAAAACTTTGCAGCTTCCTGATGAAGGCCGCTTGACTGTAGCCGCTGACCTCCAGCTGCCGGAATCCTGGAAAAGGGACAATGTGGAATTTATCGTGGCCGACGCCCAGGCCTTGCCTGTGCGCTCCAAGTTTTTTTCCTCAGCTGCTTCCCTAAATATGGTGGACAAAGTTCCCCACCCGCTGACCCATCTTACGGAAAGCAACCGGATCCTTGCCCGGCGCAATTCCCAATTTCTGCTTTCCGACCCCTTCTCCTGGTCCCAGGAGGCAGCCAGGAAAGAGGACTGGCTCGGCGGCCTGGAATCAGGTCCCTTTGCCGGATACGGCCTGCAGAACATAGCGGCCATGCTCCAGGACCAGGGAGGACCCCTCGCACCTCCATGGATCATCCAGGATCAGGGACAGGTGTGGTGGAAGATCAGAACCCACAGCAATCATTTTGAATTAATCCGCAGCTGCTGGGTCAAGGCCAGCAGGTAAAAACATAACAGCGCCGCTTTTGGCGGCGCTGTTATGTTTTTAATGGAGGAGCTCATGCACCATGATACGGTTTGTCGTCTTTGCTCGGCCTGTTGCCCGGTGGAGGCAGAGGTAAATGACGGCGTTTTGACCAGTGCCCGCCGGAAATCCTTTCTGCCGGAGGAAAAGAGGGTGCAATGCCCCAAGCTCAAGGCCGCCCCGGAAATCGTTTCTTCTCCGGACCGGATTCTGCATCCCCTGATACGGGACGCCGGACCTTCTGGAACCGAATTCAGGGAGGCCTCCTGGGAAGAAGCCCTGGACCGGGTGGCTGCCACCATGCTTCGCTTCAAGGAAAACTCCGGGGCTCAGAGTGTGGCCTGGCTCCGGGGTATGGCCGCAGACTGGGGCGCTCCCTGGGATTATGCCAATCGGCTGATGAATACCTTCGGCTCCCCAAACTGTATCGGCAACGGATCTGTCTGCCACGTGGCCCGGGAAATGGCCCACAACTTTACCTACGGGGCCATGACCCTGCCCCAACCCAAGGACTCCAAGTGCATCCTCATCTGGGGCAAGAACGACCGCAATACTGCTCCCGGAGCGTTTGAGGCAATTCAACACGCCAGACACAATGGGGCCAAGCTCATCGTCATTGACCCGATCAAGACATCCCTGGCGGCCATGGCCGACATCTGGCTGCAGATCAAGCCCGGGCACGACGGTCCACTGGCCATGTCCATGATCCACGAGATCATCAGGACAGACCTCTATGACCACAAGTTTGTGGCCGAGCAGACCACCGGATTTGAAGCCTTACAGGAGGCAGCTGAAAGATTTGCCCCAGAGCAAGTGGCTGAGCGGATCTGGCTGACTCCGGAGTCTATCAAAGAAGCGGCCAGCTTGTATGCCCAGACCAAGCCGGCCTGCATCATCGACGGCAACGGCCTGGATATGCAGGTGCAGACCTTCCAGATTACCAGGGCCGTATCCATCCTGCGGGCCCTGACCGGGAATGTGGACCGGGAAGGCGGAGATTTTATTCCCCAGCCCGTGCCTATACAAGATATACAGCTCAAAGATCGGCTGCCCGCAAATATCCTGCCGGTGACCCAAGAGTATCCTCTATTTGATACCTTCCACCCCACCTGGGGCCGGCACGCCCAGTCCTGTCTGGTGGACGCCATGGTCGATCATAACCCCTACCCCATCAAAATGCTGGTGGTCCAGTCCGGCAATCCGGCGGTGACCATGACCGACTCCAACAGAGTGCTGCAGGGCTTAAAGAACTTAGAATCCCTGGTAGTCATCGACCTGTTCATGACCCGCACCGCCCAGCTGGCCGATGTCGTGCTTCCGGCCAGTTCCTGCTTTGAAAAAACTCAGCTCAATCGGGCCTATATACGGAACAGCCCGGTCATCCTCCAGAACCAGGTCCTTGCCTGCCGCGGGCAGAGCTGGCCGGACTGGAAGATCATCTTCGAGCTGGGCAGAAGGCTGGGCCTGGAACGAGAATTCCCCTGGCAATCAGCGGAAGAGGCTATCGACGAGCAGCTTGCGCCCTCGGGGATTACCGTCGAGGCCCTGAGACAGAACCCAAACGGTTTGCGGTCCGATCCTTTGCAGTTTGCCAAGTACGAAACGCATGGTTTTGCCACCCCTTCCGGAAAGGTGGAGTTCTATTCCCAGCGTCTTTCGGATCACGGCCACTCCCCGGTTCCTTTTCTGCATGGAGAACTGCAGGAACCCATCAGCTTTGCCGGACAGATCCCTGATCAGGCTTTCATCGGGATCAGCGGGGAACGGACCAATCGCTTCACCCACACCCAGTTCCACACCATCCCCTCTTTGATCCAAAGGGAACCCGAAGGGTATGTGGAGCTGCATGAAGATGATGCCTTGGCCAAAAGTATCATGAACGATGATCTGGTCCAGGTGCAGACCCCCAAAGGAAGTATTCGGATGAAAGCCAGGATCTCGGATCGGGTCCATCCGGGATCGGTGCTCATTGCCTGGGGTTGGGGGGACGTGAACCCGGAGGCCAGCCTGAACAATCTGACCGACGACGAGCATAGAGATCTCATCACCTCCACCCCCTCGGCCCGCACCTTCATGTGTGCTGTGCACAAGGTCGGTTCCGAAGACGCGGCAATGGCCGAACAGGCCTTGGGGCAGGCTGGTATGAAATAAGTACCGTGTCTTATTTGAGACAAAGTACTAGCCCTATAGCGACAGTTCGGCTATGTTCAAGACCTTAAAAGAGCCAGGCAGGCGTCTGGAGGTCCCAGAATGGCCAGGGCAGCACCTGGCGGTCCGGGGAGCAAAGCTTTGGGATCACAATCTGTCCCTGTAGTGCTAGGAACCTTTTTAGTTGTGACTTACACCTCAAATGCTGTCATAAAAAACAAGAAAAATTCGAGCAAAGACGAGGGGTCAGCGCCGGGCAGGGGGACTGTCCCGCACTTATCTTTTAAGAAAAAGACTACTGCCCACAGATCACACAGATAGACACAGATGGAAGAGGTTTTTTATGTGCATACCAGGAATGTAGAACCTGTTATGCACATGGCTTTACCGCATTCGCGGTACTATGTAACTGCAGGGATTCCCCCGCCCGAAGGGCTGATGCCTTATGCTTGAATGCCTGTCCCGTAAAATCTCTTCCATTTCACTGGGATTCTTATTCATTCAAGCATAAAAATATCCTTCTTCAATCTCTTATATCTGTGTCAATCTGTGTGATCTGTGGACATAAAACTCTTTTCTTTATTGGGTTGCGGGCGAAGCTCGCTTTAGAAGGACATTGAGAGGCACGGTGTGCACCCAAATCCCTGCTCCTTGGCTAGATCCATGGCTGAAGACATCCACCACCTGGAGCAGGCTTTGGCCTTTATCCATGACCAAACCGTTCCCGAGCTGGCCCTGGCCTTGACCTGCTTTCGGGAAAATCGGGCCTTGAGCCCGGGAGAGCTGGCCCAGGTCCTGGAAGACGACACGGCCGATGTCCTGCTTGTGGCCTTTTCCTGGCGTCTGCTTCTCCCGGCCCCCAGTCCCCGATCCAGCATGGCCTGGGAAGAGCTGGCACCTGACATGAGGGCATTCGCAGTCTGGAAGCAGCCAGCGGTCATCGGCCGCCTGGTCCGGGCTGCATACGCCACAGGCAGCTGGCTGCCCCGGCAGGCTCTGCCCCAATGTTCTTCCACCTTGCCCAATGAGCCGAAGAGAATAAAGAACTTCCTGGACTATGCCAGGCAATACGCCCCGGGGGGCGAGATCAGCGCCAATCTCCTCCGGGCTGCCCTGGCCGAGGCCGGAATCAGGGCCAACCTGGAGAAATTGATCATAGATTTCAAGGCCGCCGGTGTCCTCAGTCCCAAACTATCTTCTCTAACGAATACAGCCCGTCACGCCTCCCCCCTGTACGAGATAAACCCAGCCGTCTTTAACCCTGCTCAGTAGCGGTGACCACATAGACCGGATCGCTGCTCCAAAGCTGCCCGTAATACTTGTCCTCCACAGGCCGCCACCAGTTGCGCACCGTGGTGGTTTCCAGATTTGTATAGCCCTGGTCCCGGAGTAGAAGCTCCACAACCAGCCCCATGCGCTCGAACTCGTGCAGGGCGGTCCACAGACGGGTCACCTTGGGCGGAAACCAGCGGTTGGAGAAACTGAGGATGACCCGGCCTCCAGGCCGAAGCACCCGCCGCATCTGGGCCACAAACATTTGGGGCCGGATCACGTATTCAATGGACAAGCTGCAGACAACCAAATCAAAGGATGCGTCGGAAAAAGGCAATTCCGGGCGGATATTGATGTCCTGGACCACAAGATGATCCAAGGCCGGGTTGGCCTTCATCTCCTCCCGGTTCATCCCCAAGCCGGTAACCTCCAGATCCATATCCACCGACAGGTGGGACTGGAGGCTGCTCATCAGGTCCAAAACCTGCATGCCCGGAGTAATAAGCCTTGCATACTCTGCCTGGAGGTGGTCGCTGGCCTGGGTATCCACATGCCCGACCATCCTGGGCCGGACATAAAAGGCGCTGTCCTCCTGCTCATCCTCCCGGGCCAAAGGCTCCTGAAGCTCAAAATCAGTGGGCTGATTCTGCCAGCGAACCTGCATCCCTGGACCGTTGTCCGCCAGCTCCTCCATCCATACCGAACACCTGCCGCCCACATCACTGTCCTTGACAGCCACATTGTGAACATAAACACTCACAGACAGGGGATATGCGGCCAGGGGATGGTTCAAATCAGCCGTAAATTCATTGTCATCCAGGTCAATGACCCTGAAGGGATACATATTTTGTGCATAAATTCCTACCAGATCACTTAAAAAACCCTTGGGATAAAAGCGGCCGAACCTGGGTCCTGATACAGGCTGTCCGTCCCTGGGCGGCTTGAACCTTCCCCGCTCCAGGTGACGAACATCCTGTTCCCTATGCCTCGGGACGGCTTCTCCCGGGGCATAGTCCATGTGAATTTCATCTCCGATGGCCAGCCCCGTAAGGGCCTCTTCCATTCCCGGCGGAAAGAAGTCGCGCCAGATGTTCACCTTGCGGGCCAAAAACCGCTCCCTGTGTGTAACCCGGGGACTGGTCCAGCCCAGCTCAAATTCCAGGGTGGCAAAAGAGTTTCGGTCAATTCGGGTCATAAAACATCGTCCTTGGTATAATTGCTCAACCTGTTGAATTCATGGATTGACAGATATCCATCAGGGAATTAGTTAATTTACGAATTGTCATTTTCCCGCTTATACTGGGCAGTAAGCCGGCTGTAGGCCTGCGGGGCGTCTTTAATCCAGAAAGACTGTTCGTCGCTGACCTGACCTTTGATTTTTCCGGGAACTCCGGCCACAAAAGAGCTGTCCGGAATCTTCATTCCTTGGGTGACCAGGCATGCGGCCCCGATGATACAGAAGTTTCCGACCTCAGCATCATGCAGCAGGGTTGCATTCATGCCGATGAGGACATTGTTGCCGATTCTGTGGTTGTTCAGGACCGCCCCATGACCGATATGAACCTCATTGCCGATATACACGTCCTGTTCCGGGGAGGTAGGCGAGCCGGCATGGATGACGCAATTGTCTTCCACCGCAGTGTACTCTCCGATGACGATCTTACCCAGATCTCCCCGGATAACCGCCCCTGGCCACACACTGGAATTTGGCCCAATTTGAACATCGCCGATGACCTGAGCGCTCTCACTGACAAAGGCCGTAGCCGCGATTTGCGGGCTCTTGCCATTAAAGGTATGAATCATGTGTATCTCCTTTTTCCTGGGTAAGTATAGCAACTTTTATAAAAAACCGTCATTTATGATCATTCCGGCAAATTTTCTTTTTTTGCCCGCTTTGGGGCAAAAGATATGTCAGATTTGCCGGAGGCAAAGCTGACAATCAAATGACTACAGACCATTATTCCACTGCAAAGAGGCCAAGAGCCTGGTTTGGCTGGTGCCTTTACGACTGGGCCAATTCCGCCTTTGCCACCGTCATTCTGGCTGCGGTTCTGCCCGTGTATTTCGTGCACCTGGTCCCTGAGGGCGGGGCGGATATCTTTTGGAGCAATGATCCGGTTCCAGCCTCAGTCCTCTGGGGTTATGGGGTTTCCCTGTCCATGCTCCTGGTAGCCGGGGCAGCACCGGTGTTGGGCGCTTTAGGAGACCGGAGCGGAAAGCATCAAAACTGGATGGGCCTTTTCTGCTCTCTGGGTACAACCTGCACCGCTGCACTGTTCTTAGCCCATGACGGGCGCTACTGGCTGGCCATCAGCTTGTTTATCGTGGCCAACTTCGCCTTTGCCGCATCCAACATCTTCTACAACGCCCTGCTCCCGGTCCTGGCTGAAAACGAAAAGGACATGGACAGATTATCAGCCCATGGTTTCGCCCTTGGGTATGTAGGAGGAGGCGTGGCCCTGTTGGTAGTTGTTTTACTCGTCTCCTTTCCCGAGCTCTTCGGGCTCCCCGGAACGGGCTTGGCCACCAGGGTTGGTTTTGTCTTCACCGGGCTCTGGTGGCTGGTCTTCACTATTCCCACCGTATGGCTCCTTCAGGGCATTCGGGCCCCCAAAAGGCAGCAAACTTTACCATCCGGTTTGCGCGGTTATGGGCGAATTCTCAAGGAGGTTACTGCCTACCCGGACCTTCTGCGCTTTCTTATCGCCTTTTTACTCTACAATGATGGCATCCAGGCCGTCATAGCCCTGTCCGCGGTGTTTGCCAGGGATGTTCTTGATCTGCCCCGAGAATCGGTCATCGGCTGTTTTCTCATGGTCCAGTTCATGGCCATGCCCGGAGCCTTGGGCTGCGGATGGCTGGCCGGAAAATACGGGGCCAAGCGGGTCATCCTGTTCACCCTGGCCCTGTTCATAGCAGCTACCGGCTTTGCGGCCAGTATTACAGTCGCGTGGCAGTTCTGGGCCTTGGGATTCGTGGTCGCCCTCATCCTGGGAGGCAGCCAGGCCGCCTCCCGTTCTTTGTTTGCCTCCTTGATACCGACCGGTCGAAACGCAGAGTTCTTCGGATTTTACGCCATCAGCGCCAAATTCGCTTCCATCCTGGGTCCTTTTCTCTTTTCCCTGTTAGCCGATCTGACCGGATCTCCCCGTTTATCCATTCTGGTCTTAATCGCCTTTTTCGCCTGTGGAGCCTTTTTTTTGGCCACGGTCAATCCGGACCGCGGACGCCTGGCTGCCGGACATCGGGTGGGGCCTTGAGAGCTAAGGCGGAGACCGGACCCGCCTGGATAGAGGCCTGGCAGAAAAGACATTCTGCGGCTTCTTCCCAGGTCTCGAAAAAGCTGACCTCGCCCATGGCAGGCCATACCCAGACAGATTTTGATGAAACACCGTAAGCTGAGTTGTCAATTGACAACTCTGGCTCGGAAACCTACGATAAAATAAATATGTTCTGTCTCTCGAAGAGACCTGACTATAGGTTAATTGATTTTGTCAAAGCTTGGAGTTGATGATTCACTCTCTGCAGGAGGCTTGCCATGTTTCTCAAGCAGTCTGATTTATTTAATGGAATGAGTCCGGAGTTCATCAAGCATGTGATGAATACCACCTCTCGCCAGGAGTATGATCCCGGAACCATCCTCTTCCATGGTGGAGACTCTCCCGAAGAGTTCTATATCCTTATCAAAGGCCAGGTACAGCTGAAGTTCGGCAACTCCGAACATCAAGTCTATGTATGTCGGCACACAGGTGAACTCGTTGGCTGGTCAGGCCTGGTCGGCCGGGACTCCTACACTGCCTCGGCCGAATGCCTGGAAAGGACCTATCTGCTTAAGTTCGACCTTCCAAGATTTACTCAACTCCTGGACAGAGAGGCAGACACTAAGTGCCTTTTTTATAAGAATTTGGCTACTGCCCTCGGTAATCGATTGATCTTCATCTTTGAGTATATCGCCCAAAAATAGATAATGGCGAGTGCAAAACGGCGTTTTGCACTCGCATCACCTACTGCTCTGTCTCACCGATTCCCATACTCTGAGGTCTCCTTATTTTCCAAGCCGCTTGCACCAAAGAGTGTCCAGTATATAAATGAGCTGGAATTGCAGGCGCATCCTGTTTGTGCCTAACCTTCTTCCAGCCTGCGGATCTCCTCCAGCAAAACATCACGCTCCTCTTCCAGCCGCTCCAGCTCCATGACCTGTTCCGGCTGGACCGAATGGGGCGGTATTCGTTTCTCCTGTTCCTCTATTTTCTCCTCCAATTCCTGGAGCTGTTCTTTGAGCTCCCTGCAGCGATCGGACATATGCAGATTTCTCCTTCAGCACTTGCTGGCTGTTTCTGAATACTAAGTCAATGAATCCCTTAAAAATCTTGACAGCTACCCAGAACCACAGTAGGCAATAATATAATGTGTGCCACCATATATAAAGTTAATAAACCGCACTGATTGGTTTCAATTCCAACCCAGGAAAAGATCATGGACAAAGAGAAGATATTAACTCAAATTTTGCAGGAATACAAACAAACCCATCCAGGCTCAAAAAATCTTTTTGATACGGCCTGCACCTATCAAATAGACGGCGGAAGCCACAACCTTCGTCTTTTCTTCCCTTTTCCATTCATCGACCAGACCAGCAAGGGATCGAGCGTCACCGACGTTGACGGCCTGACGTACATCGATTTCTGGCAGGGGCACTTTGCGAATATACTGGGCCATAACCCCTCCTGCGTAATAGAAGCCCTCCAGGAAATCTTTTCCAATGGACAGGGTTTAATAGCCGGATTTCCCGGGACCTTGCAGCAGAAACTGGCCAAACTGATCCTGGACCGGATCGGCCAGGAAAAGATCCGTTTCACCACCAGCGGGGCCCTGGCCACCATGTACGCAGTCATGCTGGCCAGAACCTATACCGGGAAAGAACTGGTAGTGAAGGTCGGCGGGGGATGGCACGGTTCCCAGCCCTACCTCTTAAAAGGAGTTTCCACCTATGACCAGGGCCTGCACAGTCTCGAATCAGCTGGACTTCATCCTGAAACCGATTCCCGCATCATGATGACCCGCTTTAATGATCTGGATCAACTTCAAGAGACCTTCCGGGAATATGGATCCAGGACAGCCTGCCTCATTGTCGAACCGTTTATCGGGGCTGGAGGCTTTTTGAGCGCCCGTGAAGAGTACCTGCAGGAAATCAGAGAACTTTGTAGCCAGCATAACACCATTCTGATCATGGACGAAGTTATCTCCGGATTTCGTTTTCATGCCGGGACCCTCTCCACCCTGTATGGGGTAACCCCGGATCTCACTGTTCTGGGAAAAAGTATCGGGGGAGGCATGCCTGTCAGCGCCCTGGCAGGCCGGGAAGATATCCTGACCCTTTGTAGTTCCAAAACCCCTTTTCCCAAAAGGGTAAAGTTTGAAGGCGGCACTTTTTCCGCCCACCCGGCCTGCATGCAGGCCGGGCTCACCTTCATCCGCTATCTGATCGATCATGAAGATGACATCTACCCCCGAATTGGCCAAATGGGAGATACGGTCCGTCGCGGCTTGGAAGAAGTTTTCCGCAAGCATGGCTTCCATGTCCAAAGCACCGGAGACGGATTGCCAGGCAATTCAGGAAGTTCCTTAATCGGTCTCCACTTTCTCCGGGACAAGACATACCGAATCAACTGCCCGGAGGATGTCTTCAACCCGGAGATATGCGATCAACAGCTCCGGGACCGGATTTTCAAACTGGCCATGCTCCTGGAAGGATATAACGTCTTCCATGGATACGGTGCCCTCAGTTCGGCCCACACGGAGGAAGAGGTCCAGAGCTCTCTGGAAGCAGCTGAAAGGATCGCCAGAAACTGGAATCAGTGATATACGTATCTCAAAGTTATGATCATTTTCAAGCTCAAAGGAGGTACTCTTATTTGCATTCCGTCATTTTGGTCTCTTTGATAAACCTGTGACCCAAGGAGGAGTCTATGTCTGATCTATGGAAACTTGGAACCTTGTTTGGTGTTATAGTGGCCATGTCTCTTTCTGGGGCCACATCTTTTGCCGCTGATTATGAATACAAACTACGAATGTCTCAGGTCATGCCCACTGACAGCGACCACCATGAACGCTGTGAAGCCTTTGCTCAGGAAGTCAAAGAAAAAACCGACGGCCGGATTCAAATCAAGATTTATTCCGGCGGGGTCCTGGGTGATTGGGTGGATGTTCATGAGTATGTTATGCGCGGAGATGTGGATATGGCTCTGCAGCCCCTGGCCCCAACCTATGACCCCCGCTTGAATATTGGATACTACATGCCTTATATGTTCACCACCACCGAACAGGCCAAAGAAGCCTACCAAGTCGGCGGTTGGGTGTACAATATGGTTGGCGAGTTGCTCATGGAACAGGACATCAAAGGGTTGGCCCTCTACCCTGTGGGCTGGGCCGGCGTAAGCACCAAGAAAGAACCTGATGGCTGGAAAGAGATGAAGCCGAATAAAATGAAGATCCGGGTTATGCCTTTAAAGGCCTGCGCATTGACCTGGGAGGCCCTGGGATACATTCCGTCCACCATTCCTTACGACGAGACCTACAGCGCCATTGAGCGGGGAGTTGCCGACGGCCAGAGCGGCGGGCCCCCTTTTCAGGCCTATCAAATGCGTGACGTCCAGAATGTTTGGATCCAATACAACGACTATCTTGAGCCCTGGTGGTTCTTTATGAACCTTGACCTGTGGAACAACCTGACTGAAGAAGATCAGCAGGTGCTGATAAACGCAGCCCAAAAGCAAGTCGAGGGGCGCTGGGACTACTTCCTCCAGGAAGACGAAATCTACCGCCAAAAGTTACGGGATGCCGGCATGGAAGTCATTGTACCCTCCGAGGAACAACTGGAAAAGTTTGCCCACAAGGTTCGGACCGAGGTCTGGACAGAGTTGGAAAGCCTTCTGGGCAAGGCACTTGTAGACAGGTGCCGGGAAAATGTGGGCATGGAAATCGAATAATCGAGACGATTCGCATTGTCCAATCTAAATACTGAAAGCCGGTTCGCATTTGTTGGTGCGGACCGGCTTAAGGTGAAGGAATGAAAAAAATTTTTGTATTTTTGTGGAAGACTCTCATATTTCTGCAAAAATTTATAATGGTTGCTGGAGGATGCCTGGCTGGCATATTAATTTTTGTTCAAGTCTTCTTGCGCTACGTATTAGGTTCTCCTTTGTTCGGCGTCGAGGAGCTCATATTGTTTATTGCCGTCTGGCTCTATTTTATCGGTGCAGCCTACGGGGCTTATGAGAGATCGCACATCAAGGCGGAACTCATCCTCCTTGGATTCACCTCCAGCAGGTCCAAGGCCGTCATCCGCTCCATAAACGGCACGATTACTGTTTTTCTGGCCTTGATCCTAGTCAAGTGGAGCTACCCCTACTTTATTTGGGGGTTGACTCGGGGGGCCACTTCCCAGGCCCTTCTCCTGCCCATGGTTCTCTGCCAGAGCGCTATTTTCTTCGGATCCGTTCTCATGTCCATTTACTTCACAACTGAACTTTTAGACAACTTGCTGCTCAGCTTCGGAAAAAAACAGATCTTCGCTCCCTTATTGGAAAAGGACACTTGATTTATGACTGTTGCCGCCAGCTTATTTATTCTGATTCTCTTGTTGATCATCGGCGTTCCAGTCCCTTTCTGTTTTATGGCCGCTGTTTTATTCATGATGCTGGCCACAGGGAGCTTCAGCCCGGTTTTTTTGATGTCCACTGGGTTTAATCAGATCAACTCCCTGGCAGTGCTCTGTATTTTATTTTTCATCCTCATGGGCGGAATCATGAGTTCCACCGGCATAGCTGGCAGGCTGGTGGCTATTTCGGATACCCTTCTGGGCAGGACCAAAAGCGGTCTGGGAACAGTCTCGGTCGTCAGCAGCGCCATCTTCGGATCCATTGCCGGAACCAGCACCGCAGCTGTAGCAGCTATCGGCAGCATAATGATACCCAGGATGGTCCAGCAGGGCTATCCTCGCGGCCAGGCCACAGCCCTTATTTCTTCGGCCTCAGTGGTCGGCCAGCTTATCCCCCCCAGTGTGCCCATGATTCTCTATGCCTGGGTCACTTGGCAGTCTGTAGCCGCCTGCTTCCTGTCCACGGTAGTCCCCGGATTACTTATGGTCCTGCTCTACAGCCTTATGAACTGGGTGATGATCCGCAAGCTTCCGATCAAAACCATGCCCCCAACCAGTTTGAACAAAAAGGTAAAGGAATTCGGAGCTTCGGTTTATAAGGGCTTCTGGGCCCTCCTTCTACCGATCATCGTTTTGGGCGGTATTTACGGCGGGGTGTTCACTCCTACGGAAGCAGCCGGGGTTGCGTCGATTTACTGCCTGTTTATCGGCTATGTTATTTACAGGAATCTGACCATAAAAATGTACATGAATTCTTTGATCAGCTCGGTAACCACCACCGGGGTCATCGTCCTCATGGTCTTTTTTGTCATGATGCTGAGCAAACTGTATGTTATGGAAAATGTACCCCAAAACCTGGTCAATAACTTGCTGGGACTGACGGACAATATTTACTTGATCATGATTCTGGTCAATCTTTTCCTCTTGCTGTTGGGCATGCTCATGGATGATTTCAGTGGAACTATTCTGGCCGCAGCCCTTCTCTTTCCGGCCATGACCGAAATTGGCATTCACCCCATTCATTTTGCCGCCATTTTAGGCACCAATCTCGGACTGGGCAACATTACCCCGCCCACTGCCCCTATCCTCTACCTTTCGGCCCGCATCGGCAACTGTCCCCTGGATCAAATGCTCAAACCCCAACTCCTCTTTATTGTCACCTGTTCCCTGCCGGTGATGCTGGTGACCACTTTTTTCCCTCCCCTTTCCCTGACCTTGCCTCAATTACTAATGCCCGAGGTTGTCACACACGTACCCCTTTTTATTGGCGGCTAACTCCCCATATTTTTGAGTCACTCTGGCATTACAGCGACAAAGTTTGATCCCAATGCTTTGCCCCCGGACCACCAGTCACGCGTCTGCGAGTGAGTGGCCATTCCGGGACCGCCAGGCGTCTGCCTGGCTCTTTCAAGGTTTGCTCATGCCCGAACTGTCGCTGTAGTGCTGGCTGCCACCTTCTTGACCTTATGAGTGGCCGGTTGTTTCTGATATACAGATTGATTTGCATCTTTGCCCGGCTCATTGTATGCTCGTCCAGCTTAAAATGGAATGTTCACATACTGCAATTAGCTCCATAAATTAAAATGATAAGGGGATTGACTATGGGCAAGCTTGGCTCGGATCTGCAAAAAGCGATGTTAATGGCCAAGATGAAATCGAAAAAAGGCACCAGCTCGTCCGGCTCTCTCATTGTTATCCAGAGCAGATGCTCTGAATGCGAATATAACGATCCAGGTTACGATATCGATGAGTTTTGCGGGCAATGCGACGGCCAGAGCTTGTTCAGTCCCAAAGGTGGAGAGGCCCGTAAATCAGAAGAAAATACCTATAAACAAGTTATGAATTTGCTACCGAAATTAACTTTCGATGAGAAAAAAAAGATTATACATACCTTGCAAGAAGAGCTAGGTTATACAGATACCGTACCTGAGGCGGACTTTTGAGTCTATTCAGCATTCAGTTAATATTCGGCTTGAAATCGTGTATACATGAGTCAATCCATAACTAACGTACCAGAAGTTTGAACAGCTATGGAAATAAGCGTCAGCCTGATGCGCCAACTGGACACGGTGGACCCTGATCTCCGCCAGGTCCTCTACTCCATATTGGAAGAAATCGAGCGCCAGAGCCAGGAAAGAGTGACCAAGAACGAATTTCGGGAGCTCAAGGACATCGTCCAAAACTTGGCTCAAGCCCAGGCCAGGACTGAAACCCGCTTAGAGGAGTTAGCTCAAGCTCAGACCAGGACTGAAGCCAGGGTGGAGGAGTTAGCTCAAGCTCAGACCAGGACTGAAGCCCGCTTAGAAGAGTTAGCTCAAGCTCAGGCCAGAACTGAATCCAGGGTGGAAGAGTTAGCTCAAGCCCAGGCCAGGACTGAATCCAGGGTGGAGGAGCTGGCTCAAGCCCAGGCCAAAACTGAAGCAGAGATCCGGAAGCTGGCTAAGAGCCATCAGAACTTGCAAAAACAGGTGGGCGGACTCTCTGATTCCGTTGGATATGGCATTGAGGACCGCTTGATGCCTTTTATTCCGGAATATGCCCGTTTGGAGTTTGGCCTCAATGTGGATCACCTGGATAGACGAAATATTGAGTATCCTTCAGGCAAATACGATGAGGTGAATATCCTGGCTTCAGGCCGGATCAATGGGGAAACCGCTCATCTCATCGCAGAATGCAAAGCCAAGCCAGGCAAAAAGGACGCAGACAATTTCGCCAAGATGCTGGAAAGATTGGCAGACGTCCTGGAAGGTCGCTTTTTTCCTCTGCTCATAGGATATACCTTTGCCCCTGAAGTGGAACGCTATATCGCCCAAAAATATCCACGCATCTCCCTGGTCAAAACCTATGCACTGGAAATGCGGGCCAGAGGCATAACGCCAACCCAATAAGATTGAACAGGTTTGCTAGAAGCAAACCTGTTCAATCTTATACTGTACCTTGCCCATGGGATGCAACCGCCCCTGGGATCTGTCCCAAATCCCAACTCACGTTCCTTTAACGAGCGAACCGACAACTCGCGTTCAGCCCACCCGGTGCATGCCTATCTGCAAATACTTCTTGGCCAGATCCATGTACAGCTGCTTCCCCCATTGCCAGTGATCCACATCCTTCTGCCGAATATCGCGTAAGATCTTGGCTGGATTTCCGGCAATGACCACATCCTGGGGAAATTCTTTTTCCATGGGCACCACCGCTCCTTCGGCCACGATGGACCGTGGTCCAATGACGGCCCGGATGCTGACTACCGAGCCCATGCCGATCACCGCATCGTCACCGATTACCTGGGAGTGGACCACTGCACCATGGCCGATGGTCACCCTCTGACCCAGTCTGCAGGTTTGCTCCGGAGGGGCATGGAGGACAGCTCCCTCCTCCACAGCCGAGCCACTGCCTACCTCAATACATCCATAGTCTCCGCGCAAAATTGCTCCGTGACCGATATAGCAGTTGCGGCCGATCCGGACATGGCCAATCACAATGGCCGTTTCACTCACATATGATTCATTGCCCACGGAGGGTTCACGGTTGTCGAAGCTGAAGAGCATGCTGTTTCACCTTCCTGAATGCGGTTGACACCTCGAGTGATCCTTTTTGAGCCTTACTATTCTTGACTCTCAACGCCTTTTTCCCTGCAGATACAGACTGACCCGGTCACATTCTCCGCTATCTGGTTATGATACCCTGTTGATCTGACCGGTAATGGGCAGGATCCACTCCGGTTCTCCGCAATATCTTCTGCACAGCCACCCGGCTCAAACCGGCCACTTTAGCCGCCTGGGAAACATTGCCCCCGGTCTTGTGCAGCAGTTGCTTTACATATTCTGCACTAAACTGCTGCAGAACTCTGTCTTTGGCCAGGCTATAGGGCTCTACTTCGACATCCAAGTCAGTCTGCGCACTTCCCAGTTCATCCATATCCTCCTGCCTTTGACCCTGCATGGCTGCAATATCTTGGGGAGTGATCTCAGAATTACCGGTAAAGATAAGGGCCCGGCGGACAAAGTTCTGCAACTGGCGTACATTGCCCGGCCACTGCTTATGCATCAAAATATCCAAGGCCCGAGGCGAAAATTGTTTATACTCCACCCCCAGTTCGTGACAGGCCTCCCTGGCGAAATGGTCTGCCAGCAAGGGGATGTCCTCCTTGATCTCCTCCAGGCCTGGAGTCATGATACTGACCACATTCAGCCTATAAAACAGATCCTCCCGAAAGCTCTTGTCCTTGAGCTTTTCTTCCAGGTCCTGGTTGGTGGTGGACAGGATGCGCACATCCACGCTGATTTGCCTGTTGCTGCCCAGGGGCCTGATCTCTTGCTCCTGCAATACTCTCAAGAGCTTCGTCTGCACGGAAACAGGTATATCTGCAATCTCGTCCAGAAGCAGGCTGGAGCCGTGAGCCTCTTGAAAAAGACCTTTCTGCTCCTGCAGGGCCCCGGTAAAGGCACCTCTTTTGTGCCCAAAGAGCTCGCTTTCCAAGAGGCTTTCCGGAATGGCCGGGCAATTCACTGTGACCAGGCTGCGCCCGCCCCTTTTGCTGAGATCATGTATGGCCCTGGCTACCAGCTCCTTCCCTGTGCCGCTTTGGCCTCGGATCAGGACGGCATATTCAGTGCGGGCAATGGACCGGATGCTTTCAAACAGTCTCTGCATGGGTCTGGACTGGCCAATCAGTCTGCCAAACCCGGATTGTTCAGATATATGCCTGCGCAGGTTGAGATTCTCCCGGATCAACTGGCTGCGTTCCAGGCCTTTGCGCAACAGTCTGAGCAGATCCCGCATTTCAAAGGGTTTACTGATAAAGTCATACGCCCCTTGTTTGATGGATTGCACAGCAAGCTCTATACTCCCATACGCGGTCATCATGATGACGGTAATCCAGGGATCCAACTGTTTGATCCTTTGTAAAAGCTCCAGTCCGTCTATCTCTGGCATACGAATATCCAAAAGCACCAGATCATATCCTTTGTCCTGGAGGAGGCCAAGGGCCTGCCCGGACTGGGAACAAACATCCACTTCCACGTCCTGGAACTCATAGCCAAGCACTCTTTGCAGGCCCTGCAGCATATCCTGCTCGTCATCAATGATCAGCAGCTGTTGCTTAATCATGGTTTGCTCCCTCTTGCAGACTGGGGCTCAGGGGCAGGAAAACAGTGAATCTGCTCCAGGAACCTTTCTCACTCTGAATGCTGATCTCCCCGCCGTGATCATGAACTATACCGTAACTCACAGCCAGGCCCAGTCCTGTGCCTTCTCCGGTTTCCTTGGTACTGAAAAAGGGGTCGAATATTTTGCTCTGGATGCTGTCAGGTACGCCCTGTCCATTGTCCCAGATGGAGATCCAGACCCTTCCCTCCCCTGGTTCAACCCCAGATGATATCTGGACCAAGCCATGGGCAGGGACTGCTTGCAGGGCATTCATCAACAGGTTGACCAAAACTTGTTTGATCTTGTCGGCATTGATCTTGATCACCGGCAGCTCCGGCTCTAGGTCCAGCTGCAGCTGGATATTATTCTTCTTGAACTTGTGGTGAAACATCTGGGTTACTTCCTGCACAATTCTATTGGTCTGGATTGGCTCCTTAACGCTTTCCTGCCCCCTGGCGAACTGTAAAAGGTCAGTAACAATCTGCTTGCAGTGGATGACCTGCTTTTCGATAACCTCCAGGTCCTGCCTGCCCTGGGGCTGGTTTAAAGGCTGTCTTTTGAGCAGATCCACATAGCAAAGGATGATGCCCAATGGGTTGTTTATCTCGTGGGCCACCCCGGAAGCCAATTGCCCCATGGCCACCATCTTCTCCGTCTGCTGGATCTTTTGCTCCATCTTCTTTTGCTCGGAAATCTCGCGTGCATAGCGGATCACGCTTTGCACCTCTCCATCCTCGTCCAGGATGGGATAAAAGTGGACCAAAAAGATCTCCCCGCTGGTACAAGGCATTTCCTTGCTGCTGGGAACAGCGCTTTGCACCACTTTGCCCAATGCACAATCAGAGCACATTTCTTCTAGTCCGGCGTGGGCCTCATAGCAGTGCAGATCCATTATATCCTGGACTTGGGCCCCAAAGCGATCCAAATAGGCCTTGTTGACCATTTTGATCCTTCCCTCCCGGTCCAAGAGCATGAGCAGGTCGGTTATCCCATCAAACACCGTCTGCAACAACTCTTTGCTCTGTATCAGCCTTTGCAGGTCCTCAAGGCTCTGAACGGCTATACCCACCTGCCTGCCCACCGAGAGCAGAAGCTCCTGCTGTTCCTGGCTGGCCGGCGTCTCTTCCAGACCCACAAAGCTCAGCACCCCCAGAACTCTTCCCCTGCAAAACATGGGAATATTCAGGTAATGAGAATGATCCTGATCAGTGACGCTACTCAAAAGACCACTCAGGGCCTGGCAGATGGAAGCGCTCAACTCTGGATCTGACTGATCCGGATCCTTTTTGCATCCTTGGTTTGCTGAGACTGAACAGGGCAACTGCAGGGCGTTTTCTTGATATTGCAGCTCCAGACAGAATTCCTCTTCAAGGAAAAGATAGACTCCAGCTCCCTGGGCCGGGATCAGTTCCAGACCCTGCTGCAACACCCTGGGCCAGACGTCCTTGAGACCCAGAGCCTGGGTGGTCAGCTCGGAAATGTGGTTTAAAGTCTGCAGCTCTCTGTTTCTGGCTAGGACCTTCTCCTGCAGCAGATGCTTGGACTCCTGTAAGTCCTGGGTCCTCTGGGCCACCTTTTGCTCTAGGTTCTGGGCATACTCCTTGAGCTCTTGCTGGGTTCTGTGCAAGTGTTCGGACATGGTCACCGCAGCCTCAGTCAGCTCTTGCAACTCGTCCCGACTGGCATCTGAGTCCGTTTCAGGCACAAAGTCCTGTAGGCTCTTTTCCTCCACCTCCTCTTTGAAGACATGCAACACACCGCGCAGATTATTGACCACCACCCGATTGAATATGAATACCAGGGCCAAATACAACAAAAAGGCTCCTGCAAACAAGACCATAAACACTGAAGCAGCCCTGTCCTTGATTTCGATCAGGGCGTTTTGGACTGGAATTCCCACAGCCACCACCCCGGCCAAATCTCCAGGATGATTGCCAAAGCCCTTTTGCGGGCCATAGCGCTTGAGCAGATCACCTGGAGCATTTTCAGGCCGGCCGTGGCAGCTCATACAGGATTCTTGAAAATAAACCGGCTTAAAACGCATGAATTGCTTTTGCCCTTCGACGTTCAGCATGCCCTGCCAGTTCCGCAGCCCGGGATTTTGTTGAAAATGGATGATCATGGACTTTTCCAGTGGGTTGGCTTCTGAGTCCGGATTGCGGGCATTTTCAGCCACCCGACTGTAGTTATACTGGGGGAGGACCTGATTAAAATTTTCCATCACTGCCCGGCCAACATAGGAAGTGGACATGGCCTGGAGCAAGAAAAAGTCACGGCCGAACTGCTCATACATTTTGGGGCGAAGATCTTCGCGCACATAATCCCGACTGGCCTCGACTGCAGCCATCACCAACTGGGTCTTGTCATAGGCATACTCCTCCAACTGCCTTCTTTCCCTCTCATACATCCAATAGGCACCCACAAAGCAGACAAACAACAAAGATACGGCAGTACCTATCATAAACCTGGACCTGAAGCTGAGCGACTTCCTGAAGAATGCCGTCTTCCGAGCCAGCTTGTCCCCATGCAGAGTGCTTTCATCCCGCATGCCTATTCCCCTGGATATGAAATTGAAACAGGTTGTGTTCGACCTAAACATCCGGCCCGGGCCACCAGTCCTTTGGCATCAAGTGGTGTCCATGCCTCCACCCCTACCTGCAATCCACAGTTTGCAACAGATTGCAAACCATGATTAGCACATACGGTCTGCTGCATTCTAAATTAAAAAAAGAACAATTTCATTCTACGTCAATATTTTGATTTTATTGATTTTACCATGCATTCCCCCACAAAAAGCATCTGGTTCGGTTTTTGCTTGAAATTCATGAACAAAAGAGGAGCTGGTGTTCGCCAGACAATGAATCCGGCAAAAGGCCAAAGCCAGCTCCTTGGCCAGGCCTGGGGCTGATCAATCCGAAAGATGAACCCAAAAGGAGGAAGTTTGTAATGGCTGAAAATGAACAAAACGCAGTTACTGAAACCCGCATAAGCATGCGGAAGCAGATGTACACAACTGAAGATTGGTGGGCCATATGGCTGGCTGCTTTGTTGTTCATCATTGCCATCTTCAGTGTTTTTGTCTGGAAGCCCCCGGTAGAAAAATTGCCTGAATACCGGGCCACTATGAAACAGGAGATGGAGGAGGCCGGCTTTGCAACCATTGCCTACTATGAAGCCCGGGAAAAACTCCAGGGAGTCAAGGGCAGTAAGCATGGAATCATATCCGCTGTCCTGGATCTGTCAGCCAGACCCAAAGGCTGGACCTCAAATCCTTTGAGGTCCATATACATGAGTGAAGAAGCAGCAGCAGAAAAAAGGGCCGCAGCCCAGCCCCGCTATGAAGCCGCACAAAACAAACTGCAACAGGCCAGGGTCCAGGCTGAACAGGCCGAACAAAGGGCCCGGGCTGCCAATTTCCAGGATCAGCAGCTGAACAAAGAAGCCAGAGCGGCTATTGCAGACTGGCGGGATGCCAAATCTGATCTCTCCAGCGCTCAAAAAGCAGCCGAAGCAAAGAGCTACAACCTGATCCCATCCCTGATCATCTTTATGATCCTGGTCATGATCTTTTTCTCCATCGGAGCCAAGTTCATGGGCCTCAACCTTGGACAGTTCTACAAAGGATTCCCCATCGTCTTTCTCCTCGCAGTCTTGGCTTACTTATTATCGAAACAAGCCACAATGAGTGCCCTGGGACTGTCGTATGTGCTTTTTGCCCTCCTTTTAGGCCTCATTATCTCCAATACCGTGGGAGTGGCTCAATCTATTAAAACGTCTGCTCAGACAGAGTTCTTCATTAAGACAGGCCTGGTGCTTTTAGGAGCACGTATCCTGATTGGACAGATTGCCATCATTGGCCTCCCTGGTCTTTTTGTAACCTGGGTTGTCACCCCGATTGTGCTTATCACCACTTACTGGTTTGGCCAAAGAGTGATCAAGATTCCGTCAAAGGAACTCAACATTACCGTTTCCTCCGACATGTGCGTTTCAGGCGTTTCTGCAGCCATTGCCACAGCCTCGGCCTGCCGGGCCAAGAAAGAGGAGCTGACCCTGGCCATTGGCATGTCCATGATCTTTGTGGCCGTGATGATCTTCCTTCTGCCGGCCATTGCCAATATGACCGGCATGCATCCAGTCTGGGCCGGGGCCTGGCTGGGCGGCACTGTGGACAATACAGGCTCAGTGGTGGCTGCCGGGGAATTGATCGGCTATGAAGCCATGGTGGTGGCGGCCACCATTAAAATGATTCAGAATATCCTCATCGGGGTCATTGCCTTTGGGGTAGCCGCGTACTGGTGCTTGAAAGTGGAGCCGGAAAAGGCCTGCAAGCCCGGGGAAACCCCCATGAAGTTTTCAGCCGGGGGCGCCTTGTACGAAATCTGGTACCGTTTCCCCAAGTTCATCCTGGGCTTTATTGCCGCTTCAGCCATATTCTCCATCATGCAGGGCGCAGTAAACATGGATTGGGGCAACGCCATGGTCTCCGACGGTATCCTGGACTTTGCCAACAGGCTCCGGGGCTGGTTCTTCTGCTTGGCCTTTGTCAGTATCGGGCTGGCCATTAATTATCAGGAACTCAAGGAACCTTTGCGCGGTGGCAAGCCCCTTATTCTTTATGTCTTCGGCCAAGGCTTTAACCTGCTCTTGACCCTGTTTGTGGCCTGGCTTATGTTTATGGTCCTTTTCAAGAGTGTTACGGAACAGCTTATGATGGGTGCATAAGGTCCGGTGGAGCGTATATCGTGACCCAATACAAAAATACCGGGGATGGACAGCCGTCCCCGGTTCCCCCCCTAAGACACTGGCTGCGCCTGGCAGGGGCCCTGGTATTGCTGGCGGCGTTTATCTATTTGGCCCCCAATCTGGAGCGCCTGCCTGGTATAGGCCAGTCTATCCAGGAGCTGCGTGAAAGCGGCATTAATGTAGGAGCCTGGTATTACGATGATGTTGAGCAGTACTTTGAGGCTGAAGAATACGTACGCAAGCGGCTGGGGAAAAAGGACAGGTTCCATTAGCACTCGTAATAAAATTCAGATGTGCCGGAGGCAAATCTGAATATGAGCAAAATCCTGGACAAACAATTTAAGCTCCTGCTGGAAAGAGAAAGGAGATTTTCCAAGAATGTGGTCTATCTTACCCGGGCCCAAACCCCACGGCCCTGGTGGCATATATTCATACCATTCAAGTTTCTTCTTGAATACAGGGATCTCAAAAAAGATATTCGTCATTTCACAGCCAAATACCTAACTTTAAAGCACATCGCCCTTTCCGCAGCTTACCGTGCCGCAGTAACCAATGACCGAAAAAAGAACCAGCAGACAATGCAGGCCGAGCTGAGGGATTTTTGTGTACACAATCAAAAGATTCCCTCTCAGGAAGCTTACGAAATCCTCAAACAATGGATGGACTTGCTTTTCCAGCATTATTACCGGTTGTTTTTGATCCCGGAAAGAGATTATTCAAAATTAATCCGTCAAGCTTACACGTCTTCTGAAGAGTACAGAAGTTTCCTAGGTCAGCTCAACACCTTGGAGCAAGACATGGATCAAGCTTTGCAAAGCGCCTCGGGAGGTGAAGAATCAGATCTGCACATCCAGCAAAAACAAAAGGCCCTACAGGATCTGCGCTCCCGGGAGATCAATGATATGTATCAAATATACTAAAAAAACAACTTTATTTCTTCTTCCCGCAACTGAGCGCACTGCTGTTCAACCTGACGGACCACATGCCTCGACTCTTCAGAAGTGTGCACGTTTTCTAACAGGTATGTGTTTAATTCCTGTTCTGTATCCGCCAGCCTGTTTATAAACCTTCGATACTTCTCCGGGCTTTGATAGGCATTTTGGACCAACTCCTCCAGGCTTTGTCCTGAGACCTGCATGAGGGCCAAATAATGTTCCTCCATAACCTTTATGGCCTGCAGCTGTCTCTCGGCCAGATCCTTATCCTGGTCTGAAAGGACATGGGCAGGAAAATACGCATCCATCCCGTAGTCCATGCTCTTGCCAGCCAATGCCTGATCATAGGCCTTGTCCAGGGCCTTTTTCTTGGAGCTCAGAAAGTGTTCAGCAAAAGAACGTACGCCCTCTTTATACTGATTCACTCTGTAGAAATGATGGACAAACAGCACGGGAAGCAAAATCATCCACACGGATGCTTCAGGCTTTTTGACCACTTCTTGAGCCAATCTGTAGGAAAAGGCCTCTTCATGGGCATAAAGCAACTCATATTTTTGATCCAGGTCCAATACCATCCTCCTTGCCTTAGGTAATGAGAACTCTTTGTTTTTGCTGACCACCAGCGAATGAAAAAAGCTTTATCTTTCACTCCAATTACTTAAGGTTCTATCTATCTTGGTTTTCGTGCAGCGAGAACACATTTCCATATTCAGCTCTTTTCTAAACTTCTTATATTCCCGGCTGTGCCAAATTCTTTTCAGATCTTGTTCCTGCACGTGCCCGAAATCAGCTTGCTGCAGCCTGCATTCCCTGCCCTGATGCCAATACGTGGCAGGCTGTTGGACCGGGATCTGGGTAAAGACACATGGGGTAACCACTCCTTCAGTGCTCAGGCACAAGGCTCTTTGCACGTTCTCTGCGCAATTGCCCGGAACTTGGAAAGGATTATACAAGTGAAAAAAGATCTTGTCTTGCAGATCAGGCCTTGCAAAAATTGCTCTCATTTTGGTTTGGAGATCCTTATATTCCTCCGGACTGTCCGCCAGCAGGGCTTCCCTCTCCAAATCAGGACTCAAGGGCAGGGT
>CAZUER010000014.1:0-51598 GCA_964619345.1 uncultured Desulfohalobiaceae bacterium | reverse complement strand
GGGTGGCGGAATTGGTAGACGCACGGGACTCAAAATCCCGCGCTCCTTGGAGCGTGAGGGTTCGACTCCCTCCCCCGGCACCATTATTCAAGGGGTTACAAGCCGTACTTCAGTCATGCTTGTAACCCCTTTTAGGGTAAAATCTTCCCTTCGTAAAGGGAGGCTTTGGCAACTTTGGCTTGAGCTTTCTTCATAACTGACTTATTCTCCCAAACATCAAACACCTTGTATCAGTGAATCAATCTGTCACCTCTGCTCTTGATTCTCCCCTTCCCCCAACATACATATCTATGCTATTCTCTATCCAAAACAAAATAAGGGTATCGTGTCTGCCTTGATCTAACCCTACCAAATGGAATATAAGCTGAAGCTCGCTTAAAACCAATGCCCACGTATCGAACCCAAACCGTCATCGGCCTCTTTGTCCTGGGAGCCCTGGTCTTGGCTGTTGCTGCCATCACAGTGCTGGGCAGCGGCCGTTTTTTTTCCCAAACCACCCGCTTTGTCCTCTTTTTTCAGAATTCCGTCAGCGGCCTGAACGTGGGAGCCCCGGTCTTGTTCCGGGGAGTGAAGGTGGGACAGGTTACAGACATCCGGCTCATTGCAGAAGCAGAGGACATGCAGGTACATATCCCGGTCATTGTGGAGATCAAACCTTTTGAGTTCCACAGCCAGGAATCCCCCCAGAACCTGGAAGAGACAATGCAGACCCTTATTGACCGGGTTCTGCGGGGTCAACTGGCCACGCAGAGCCTGGTCACCGGACAATTCCAGATTCTCCTGGATTTCCATCCCCGAACCAAAGTCCAAAGCAGCGACCTGCTGACCGATTACCCGGAAATTCCCACTATTCCATCCAGCTTGCAAGAGCTGACCAGCCAGATGTCCGATCTGCCTCTCAAAGAGATGACTGCCCAGCTCAACCACATTTTTGCCGGCTTAAACCACTTGTTGAACCATGAAGACCTGGAGCAGAGCCTGGCCTTATTGCGCCAGACCCTGCAAGGGACCGCGGAATTGAGCACCAAGCTCAATGCACAGACCCCGGCGATCATGGCCTCTATGAAGATGACCTCCGATACCGTCCGGGAGACGATCCAAGGGATGGGCGCGGATATGACCCGGCTGACCACAAGCCTGAACCAAGCCGCTGTCCAGGCCCAGGAAACGCTGCAAACAACGAACAAACAACTGGGCCCCATGCTGTCCGCACTAGAGCAGACCTTCGTCAGCGCCGGGTCCACCCTGGAGCAGACCCGGTCCTCCCTGGACCAGCTCAGTAACCTGATCGGCCGGGACTCCGGCCTGCATCAAGAGCTGGAACGGACCCTGATAGAAATCCAGGATGCGGCCCGGTCTGTGCAAACATTAAGCGATTATTTGGAACGGAATCCGGAGTCCCTGCTTCGGGGCAAAGGGGGGTATTAGGCCCTTTGGGCAGAGAGCATAGCGCAAAGGGCATGGGGCATGGCGTTAAGAGGAACGAGTCTGGAAACGGGGATTGGGAGGCAGAGATCGGGAGACCGAAGAGAGAGGTCAGACGTCAGAGATCAGAGGTCAGGAAAAGGGGAAGACAGGGGTCGGGAGACCGAAGAGTGGTCTGTAGTCTGTGTAAAAAGGCATTGCCGGAGGCAAAGCTGAAAGAAAATCCTCAAGCTGAGAAGGGCAAGGCTATGAAACATTTGATCACAATCTCTCTGGGCATCCTGCTTGTGGCCTCCGCCGGGTGTGCCACATCGCCCCCGGCCAGGTTTTATCTGCTCAACCCACCGGCTGCCCAGCCCAGTTCCGAACATGGACAGAAACCAGCCACCCTGGCCAGTCTGCAGGTCCAAATCCCGGATTATCTGGACCGGCCCCAGATAATGATTCGGGAAGACAAGCACCGGCTATCCTTGGCTGAGTTGGACCGCTGGGCCGAGCCCTTGTCCAGGATGTTGGCCAAATTCTTGGCTCAACACCTGGCTGAAAGCCCCTTACCGATCCAGGTCAACGCCCCTGGTTCCGGAAGGGAGGAGATAGATATCTGGATCCAGATTCTTCGCCTGGATGGAAAACCCGGAGATAGGGTCACTCTGGAAGCCAATTGGCGGATAGCCTCATCCGAAAGCAACGTAGGGCGGGTCCATTTCTTTTCGGCCGCAGCGCCTGCTTCCGGGCAAGGCATGGAAGGCCTGGTCCAGGCCCATGAGCAGGTGGTTCAGGAACTGGCCTCGGTGTTGATCCGGGCCCTTGATCGCAAATTCGAAGGCTCTGTCCAGCCAAGTCCATAACCAAAGGAGTTATGTGCAGCGAGTGATTGCCGGGCCGATCAATGACGGAAAAGGATAGGCTCACGTTTCATCCCCGATCAATCCGGCAAGTCGTACATGCATAGAAAACATGAACACCCTTCATGTAAGTTATTGTCTAGCCAGAAATGTGCCCTAAATAGACAAATCCCAGCCCCAGCAGCAAAGCAACCAACCCCATGAAACGCAGTACACTCGGGGGCTGATGGAGCAAGGCATGCAAAACTGAAGGCATACGTTCAGCAAATAAGAAATAGGGCAGTCCTTCAAGTATAAAGGCCAACCCCAGGGCAGTAAGCAAAAAAGGAACATCAAATTCCATCGCTGATCCTTCCCAACCTGTTACTGGCAAAGGTTTGAACGTTCAACCAAGGACCAGCCCTGCACTCCCACCCAGTCCAAAACCAGTGCGGGCGTGGTCTGAAGATGCAAAGCCTGATGCGCTTTATGCAAAACCTGATTCAGGCTCATCAGGCACTGGGCATCCAGGGATTGAAGCATGAGTTGGGACATCTCCTCATCACCCTTACCTTGCATGGCCTGGGCAAGGGCCTGCTGGCAAGCTGTGACTATCTCCTGGACCAAGGTCCGGGACACCTCCCCTTTTTTGGCTGTATACTCAAACAGTCCTCTCCCGGTCCGCCAAAACCCGGTCAGCCGCTGTTGCCATTCCCGGGTCTGTTCGTGGATTGATCTCTGATCCTGGGACCAGTTGAGGGTCAAAACCTGGCTGCGGGAAACCAGAGTGGGCAGAAGCCAGGACCGCAAAGGAGCCAAAAGGACAAAGATATTGCCGGGCAATGGCTCTTCCATGGCCTTCAGCAGGCTGTTGGCTGCAGATTGGGTCAATCCCTGAGCCTGATGGAAAATAATAACCCGCATCCGCCCATGATCCGGACGTTGTCCCATGCCAGCCCGGATATGGCGGACTCCGTCGATCTTAATAGCCTCTTCCATTCCGGAAAAGACATATATGTCGCGAAAGACGTGTCCCTGCACCTGACGGCAGACAGGACAACGTAAGCAGGGCGGGTCATTCTCTGGGCAATTGAGCAAGGCCGCCCAATACAGGCTCACAGTCAGGCGATCGTGAGGGGCCCCTCCTTCCAGCAGCAATACCTGAGGAGGATTTGGGGCCATACGGTGGAGCAAGGACACCACCCGTTCCTGCCCATCCGGTTTGGCCAGCGATGCTGGCAATTGTTCGCTTATGACTTCGGTTTTGACAGTACTTTGGGCCATATCGATCTTATGTCCACCTTCACTTTCGGATCAAGCCTGGCTCCGCTTTCAACGGACCAAAGTCTGCTCTCTGTCCGGTCCCACGGAAATAATACCTACCTTGACCCCGAGCTCTTCTTCGATGCACTGAATGTACTCCCGGGCCGCGCCCGGAAGGTCTTGAAATGATCGAACCCCGGAGATGTCTTCCTCCCATCCAGACATGGTCTCATACCTGGGATCCACTTGTCCCAAACCATTCTCAATTTGGGGGGGATAGTCCACTTCACCTTCCGGGGATGCGTAGCGGGTACAGATGTGTATTTGAGGCAAACCGCTGAGAACATCCAGCTTGGTCAAGGCTATCTCCTGGGGCCCATTTAAGCGGCAGGACTCCCGCAGCACTACCAGGTCCAGCCACCCGCACCTGCGGGGCCGTCCGGTAGTGGCTCCAAACTCTGCTCCCTGAGCTTGCATATGCTTGCCGTTCAGGTCATCGAGCTCGGTGGGAAAGGGTCCAGCCCCCACCCGAGTGGTGTAGGCCTTGACCACGGCCACCACTTTATGCAAAGCGGACGGCCCGCAACCACTCCCGGCTGAAGCGTTTCCAGCCAAAGTATTTGAGGAGGTCACATAGGGATATGTACCGTGGTCGATATCCAGATGCGTGCCCTGGGCCCCTTCAAAGAGCACCGGCTTCTCAGCAGCCTGGGCCGCTGCAATTTCAGCGGAAACATCGGCCAGATAGTGTTGAAGCCGATCGGTCCACGGTTGTATGGCCTCCCACATATCCCTGACCTTGACCGGCTGCATATCGAAGGCGTGCTGGAAGAGAATGTTTTTTTCCTCTATGGCCTTCTCCATCTTGGCCAGCATGAGCTTGGGATTTAAAACGTCTGCAGCCCGCACCCCGACCCGAGCCACTTTATCTTCATAGGCCGGCCCAATACCCCGACCTGTGGTTCCGATTTTGTCCGGACCCTTTTTCTTCTCTTCCCGTGCGGTATCCAGGAGCTTATGGTAGGGCATGATCAAATGGGTCTTCCGGCTCACTTTCAAACTGGAGGGTCCAACCTGGATGCCCAGGTTTTTCAACCCGTCCAACTCCTGGCAAAAGACCTCCGGATCCAAAACCACGCCATTGCCGATCAGGCAGAGTTTTCCGGGGTGCAATATCCCGGAAGGAATGAGATGCAGAATAACTTTGTGCCCCTTGACCACCAAAGTATGTCCGGCATTGTTTCCGCCCTGAAAACGAACAATGACTTCCGCCTTTTCAGTGAGCAGGTCCACAATCTTGCCCTTCCCTTCATCTCCCCACTGCGCGCCTACGACCACCACATTTTCGGCCATATTATCTCCTTGTTCGCTCCTCAAGATCGATTTGGTCAATGACTAGGAATCTCCGCGAGGCTGAAACTGAATGATTTTGCCCCGATCTGAACTGGAAATCAAACCGCTCCTCTTTTCATCGCTTGATCCAGCTTCCCCTTCCGGAGGGGTATTACCGGCCTGCTTCTGTTCGGCCCACAGGGTGTTAAACAATTGATTTTTCCAACGTACGGACTGGATCATCCCAAATATAATGCATGCCTCTTGCCAACTGTGAGTGGGTTCAAATTGCTTGACCCGACTATGGTATGTATCCCATAAAGCCATCAACGAGGCCTCATCCATGGAGGCCAATTGCCGGGCCATTTTTTGCAGCATAGCTTCCAAATCAACGCTCCTTTTGCCAACGTGAGGTTGAAAGTGTAATTACAGTTCAGATTTGCCGGAGGCAAAGCTGACAATCATCATAACCTGCAAAATTGCCACTGTTCAAGGGTTATGCTACAGATTTTTTCTTGTCCTTGAGGCATGACCGGATCCCATGCCTCTAGCCAGCCGACATGGAGGTATTTCAATGGCTGATATCAAACGCATGTATCATTCTTTGCTGGACGATCCCTTTCCCCGGGAAATCCACTTGACCGTTGGAGACCGGGAGCTCATCTTCAAAAAAAAGACCTGGACCATAGCCGGAGAAGAACGGGGTTTGCGCTATGGAGAAAACCCGGACCAGCCGGCGGCCTTGTTCGAATTGGATCAGGGATCCCTGGAACTGGGAGGAGTCGACTTCCGATCCCCCCGCCAGGGTCTGGTCTCCTCGCTTCTGACCGAACAGATGATTCAGGCCGGAAAACATCCCGGAAAAATCAATGTGACCGATGTGGACAATGGGATCAACATCCTGCAATACTTAAGCGCCAAGCCGGCAGCGGTCATTCTCAAGCACAATAATCCGAGCGGGGCGGCTTGGTCGGACCAAGGCATAGCCGAAGCCGTCAACAAGGCCTATTGGGCGGATAGAATAGCTGCTTTTGGCGGCACTGTGGTGGTCAACATGCCCTTAAGCATCGAAAGCGCCCAATTCATCAACGACTCCTACTTCGAGGTCGTGGCCGCTCCGGACTTTGAGCCTGGAGTTGTAGACATCCTCAAAAAACGCAAGAACCTCCGGATCTTGCAGATCCCCGGCCTGGCCCAGCTCAAAACGCTCCTGGGCATTCCTTATTTGGATCTTAAGTCCTTGGTGGATGGGGGCTTGATAGCCCAATTCTCCTTCCGCAATCGTATCCTGTCCTCGGGCGACTGGCTGCCGGCCGAGTCCCGAACTGAGAACGGTACGGTGGTTATGGCCCGACAACCTACGGCCGAAGAAAACGATGACCTCCTTTTTGCCTGGGGGGTAGAGGCCGGAGTGACTTCCAACTCGGTCATTTTCGCCAAGGATGGGGCTACTGCGGCCATCGGCACCGGGGAACAGGACCGGGTGGGCTGTGTGGATCTGACCATATACAAGGCCCGGACCAAGTACGCCGATGTCCTGGCCTTTCAGGAAACCGGCCTGTCCATTTATCAACTCCGCCAACAGGCCAAATCCGATGGCCAGGCTGCCAATCGGCTTCAAGACATTGAGGCCCGGACACACGCAGAACAGGCCGGATTAAGCGGCTCGGTGCTGGTCTCCGACGGCTTTTTCCCTTTCCGGGATGGGGTGGATCTGGCCATAGATCAAGGGGTAAGGGCCATCGCCCAACCCGGCGGCTCCTTAAATGACATCGAAGTCATCGAAGCCGTGAACCAGGCCGACCCCCAAGTGGCCATGGTCTTTACCGGGCAACGCTCATTCAAGCATTAATTCATGCTCAGCCGGCTCCCAACTTCATCCAAATACAATGCAAAGGCAGGCTCATGAATCCGCCCCCCTCTCCTATCACCACCAACTGTGTGGTTGAATACCTGCAGGACAACCAGCCCACAGTGGGCTGCGTAACGGAGGAAAGCGGAAAGCACGTGCGGATCCTCAATGTCAACAAACGGGTGGTCAAACTCTCCCTCGGTCGCATATTACCCTGGACCGGACCTGTTTTACCTGCCCAAAGCTCCCGGCAGGAAATCCTGGATCTTATGGAGTCCATGCACAAGCGCCGCCTGGACCTCCAAACCGAAATCGATGCTGTGGAGCTCTGGGAGCTGACCTATCCGGAGGTGGAAACCGGCAGTGTGGACTGGCTGGCCGGACTCATCTGGGCTGGGCCGGGTCCGGATCACATGGCCGCCCTGGGCCGAGTCCTTTTGCAACACAAAGCCTACTTCAAGTTTTCCCCCCCCAAGTTCGTTATCTACGATCCGGTAAAGGTCGAATCAAATCTGGCGGCTGCGGAAGCCAACCGCAAGCGACAGATGATCATCAGCCAAGGGCAGGAATTCTTCAAAGGCCTGTGGAAACATGTTACTTCCAGCCGGGCTCCCAAGCCTGCGGAACCGGATCCAGAAGTAGCCGAAGAACTCAAAAATATGGTCTTGCGAGGCATGGCTGATCCGGATCACAGGCAAATGACCGGACTGTGGTCCGAAGTTCGCCGCGGCTTGCCTGAACATGAGCATTTACCTCTCCTTTTGGCCCAGGCTTGGGGTTTGGTTCCCGAGCACTACAACGTGCTTTTGGATCAGATCGGATATGCCTGGGGAGATGCCTGGAGTACAAAGTACGCGCCGGAAATTGCCCGTCAACAGAAACTTTGGGCTTCCTTGCACAGCCAGCCGGAGGAGCTCCCTTTGGTCAGCATCGATTCGGCCACTACCCAGGACATGGATGACGCCTTTTGCCTCCAAGTCCTGGACAACGGCAACCTCAAGCTCAGTCTGGTCTTGGCCTGGCCTGGGTTGACCTGGGATTTTACTTCAGACCTGGACGCCGAAGTGGCCCAGCGGATGAGCAGCTTGTATCTGCCTGAAGGCACCGCCCACTTATTGCCCCAGGATATTGGCATTGAGCTGTACAGCCTGCGGGCCGGTCATGACGTTCCGGCCTTTGTAGTCCAAATGCTCCTTGATCCCTCTGGCCGGGTCCTGGATACTGACTTACGCCGCACATGGGTCCGTCTCCGGGACAACCTGACCTACGCCCGGGCCGAAGAACTTTTGGCCTCTGCCCCGGACACCTATAATTTGGGGCCTGCGTACCATGTAGCTTCCAGGCTCCGGGACCAACGTATCCAGCAAGGAGCAGTCATCCTGGAACAAACAGATCCGGTCCTCTCCTTGCACACAGAAAATAACGAAACCGTCGTCCACCTTGAACCGCCGGCGGTTACCTCTAGAGCTCAACTCATCGTCAGCGAGTTTATGATCCTGGTCAATGCAGCGGTGGCCGAATGGGCCAGACAGAAGGGCCTGAGCTTGATTTATCGCACCCAGGATATTCGACTGCCTAAAAACCTGGCTGGGATCTGGGAAGACCCAGTGGGCATTTATGAAGCCATGCGGGCCTTGAACAGCTCCAAGTTGGACTTTGAACCCCATCCTCACGCCAGTCTGGGGATCCAGGCCTATGCCCCGGTCTCTTCAGCCTTGCGCAGATATCCGGATCTGATGAACCTGAGCCAGCTGGCCGCTTTTCTGGAGCGGGGACGTCCTTTGTGGACTAAAGAGGAGCTCAAAGGCATACTGCCAGAACTTTCAGCTCGAATGCAGGATGTAGCCAAAGTCCAGCGCTACCGGACCAGGTATTGGAAGTTGCTTTATTTTCAAAGGTGGTGTAAGGAAAAAATGTGGTCAGGGATGGTTGTGGCCGAAGAAGGACAGCAGGTGGTCGTATGTTTGCCAGTGGAACAGCTCTTTTTGCGCGGTCCCAAACATCTTTTTGGTGATAAGATCATCCCCGGCACCAGATATCGTCTCGAATTGGGAAAGATCGATCCCCTCAATAACGACATTAAAATTCTCAAGGCTAGGGAGGAAGAATGAACATTGTGATCGCAGGACTGGGCTGGCTTCTTGTGGTCTATCTCATCGGCGCTATCCCCTTTGGTCTCATGGTCTCCAGGCTGGCCAACGGGATTGACCCCAGATTGACCGGGAGCAAAAGCACCGGGGCCACCAATGTGGCCAGGACGTGCGGGATTGGATACGGGATCTTGACTTTTGTACTCGACGCAGCCAAGGGTTTAGTCCCCATTTTGTTGGCCATGGGCATCAACGACTCAGCGGCATTTATTACCCTCACCGGGGTGGCGGTGCTGGCAGGGCATCTGTACTCCGCATTCCTGGGCGGAAAGGGAGGCAAGGGCGTAGCCACCACCATTGGCATCTTTTTGGCCTTGACGCCCACACCCCTGTTTTGGGCCGTGGTCGTGTGTGTACTGCTTATCTGGGCCACCGGCTTTGTATCTATCGGCTCTTTGAGCATGGTTACTCTGCTTCCCATATTCATACTCCTCTCCGGGGCCTTCCCTTATCTCATTTTAAGCCTGATTGTCATGGTTTTGGTCTATTCCAAGCACCGGGATAATATCCTTCGTCTGGCCAGGGGTCAGGAAAATCCCTGGCAAAAAGACAAGTATATCTTGAATTGAAAAACCACTGTATTGCAGTGGCATTTCTGATTTTTCCGCAAGGACCACAACGCTTCCACATTATTTGGAAGGTCCTGGACTGGGTGACCTTTCTTGCGGATGTATACAAGGGGGCGCATGCGCTCCCTTTCTTTTCTTGGAGGCAGGTATGCATTGCACCCTGGAACGGCTCACACTCCCAGTTGCCCAACCCGGGAGCACCCTTGTACTCACCTCCCATCCCCTTTCCGGCTTTGAGTCCGGTCAGGTCCTTGGTTCGGATGTCCCGGGCAATATCCCGGTCGGCTCTCGGATGGCCCCCCGGGGCCACCAGGCTTGGCTCCAGGTACTGGGATATTTTTGGGCACCGGGAGGCAACAGGACACCCGGCTTTTGGGTCGGTGTGGAAAAGGTCCTGGAGAACTCTATGTTGCCCTGTGAACTGGAAATCTCCAAAACCGGATTCAGCCTGGCCTGGGTCACCCTCAGTGATTCCGGCGCAGCCGGTAAACGCCAGGACACAAGCGGTCCCCAAATCCCGGAAATGATATCCCAGCACCTCCCTCTGTGCCTGACCCAAGGATTTCTTTTAGGAGATGAGGCCTTTTCTTTGCGGTCCTTACTCACCCATTTGGCTTTGCAAGAAGACTTTGATCTGATTATCACCACCGGCGGGACCGGAGTGGCCCCACGAGATATCACTGCCGAAGTCACAGCCTCCTTGATCACAAAGCACTTGCCTGGGTTTGAGCAGGCCATGATAGGGGCTTCTTTGGCCGTTACTCCCCATGCCATGATTTCCAGGGCTATGGTGGGAATACTGGGCTCCAGTCTGATCATCAATCTGCCCGGAAGCCCTAAAGGTGTGCGCGAAAATTTGAGCCCTGTATTGCCGGCTTTGCGGCATACCCTGGACAAAATCCACGGCGATCCAACAGATTGCGGATAATTTTGCAGAATGCAGCCTATAAAAAAGCATGGAAGCCTGGAACCTGAACATTTGGCCGTTCGGGTTTGCCTGGCCCGCCTTATTTTCCTCCTTTTCCTCCTGATTCCGTTAAGTCTGACCTGGATGGTCTCCCCAGGCCAAGGAAATACGTTCTATGCACTTCCTGAGGTTGGGTATCAGATCTTTCTCGTCTGCGGATTTCTTTTGACCATTGTCTTTCTCCTGGTCCGCAACCTATTTTTCAATCGCATTGTTTTTTTTTGGATCCAATTGGGCGCCGACCTGACCCTGGTCTGCTTCCTCCTGCTCATCACCGGAGGGCTGAAAAGCAATTTCGCTTTCATTGGCCTGGCTTTGCTCTTCTTTTATGGCCGCACTTTGGGACTGCGGGCAGCCAACACCCTGGCCCTCAGTCTGACCGGATTTTATCTCGGCCTGGCCATACTTCAGGCCATGCACGTTTTTCAGCCGCTTGTTTTGAATGAAGCCTTTCTTTACGCCTCTCTCCATTTCTTGGCCCTGACCTTGATGCTCTTCTTGGTCCGCATGCATACTGGACGCATGAATACCTTATTGCAGGAAATGGCTGAACGGGACCGACGGTTACGGCATTCAGAATCTCTGAAAAGTAAAGTCATGGACTGGATGTCCAGCGGGCTCTTGGTTGTGGACCGTCAAGGTCTGGTTTCAACTATCAATCCCCAGGCCTTGTCCTGGGCCCAACTCGGTGATATTGGCCTGGCCGTGTCCCGGCCCCTGGAAGAGATTTTTCCCGGTTTACATACCCTGTGGTCTTCCTGGAGCGGTGATCGGCCTTTACGGACCGAGTTTATCTTTTCCAACCGTCTCTTCGGAGCCACTTTGACCCAACTTCCAGACCAGCAAGGAAGCCTGGTTTTGTTCTCTGATATCACCCGGATTAAGGAGTTGGAGCGTCAAGTCCAGGAGATGGAAAAGATGGCCACTGTGGGCGAACTAGCTGCAGGCCTGGCCCACGAAATCAAGAATCCCCTGGCCGGCATCAAGGCCAGCCTGCAACTCTTGCCCTCCAATTCCCTGCCGGCGGAGAAGCAAAAACGTTTGTACCAGGTCATCGAACACGATATCCAGAGACTCAGCCATCTTTTGACCAACTTTTTGACCTTCGCCCGGCCCAAAGAAGCCAAAGCCGAAAACGTTCATCTGGCGGAAACGGTGCGTTCCTGCCTGTTTACCCTGCAGTCCGATTTTGATCATGTTCACTTTGAGAGGGGAAATATACCGGAGGGCGAATATTGGAAGTGGGACCCCGACCATCTGCACCAGGTCCTCCTGAATATGCTCATGAATGCGGCTCAGGCAACTTCAGATTTGGAGAACCCCTGGGTCGGTATTGGATGGGAGCAGACTGAGGAGAATGAACTCATCTGGATTGCAGACAATGGTCCTGGCCTGGATCCCAGAATTAAAGACAAAGTCTTTGATCCCTTTACCACTACCAAGGCCCACGGATCTGGACTGGGGCTGTCAATTGCCCAGCGCCTGGCTCTGCAAAATCAGGCCCGGATCACCATTGAGCAAAGGCAAGGTGCCCGGACAGGGGCCCTGGCTCAAATTATCACTCCAATAAAACGCGTGTTCAATACGCAGACCAAACGCCACCCATGACATCCTACACAGCTGACCTGCACATTCACTCCCGATATTCCCGGGCCACTAGCAAAAGCCTGACCATACCCCATTTGGCGGCCTGGGCCGGAATAAAGGGCCTGGACGTGCTGACCACCGGCGACTTCACTCATCCCGGCTGGTTAGAGGAAATTGAAGATACCCTGGAAGAACACGGGGACGGTCTTCTTCGCCTTAAGGACACCTCTCGTTTCTCTTTGGAGATTCCTTGGCTGGCAGATCGGGCACAACCCCAGGCACCACTCTTTATCTTAGGAACCGAGATCAGCTCCATTTACAAAAGCCAGGGAGTTGTGCGCAAAGTGCACAACCTGGTCTTTTTTTCATCTGTAGATAAAGTGCGGGCTTTCAATCGCCGCCTGAGCCATGTGGGCAACCTCGAATCCGACGGTCGGCCCATTCTAGGCCTGGACAGCCGCGATCTTCTGGAAATGGTGCTTCAGACCGACCCTTTGGGTTTTCTTATCCCGGCCCACATCTGGACCCCCTGGTTCTCCCTGTTCGGGTCCAAATCCGGCTTCAATCGCCTGTCCGATTGTTTCCGGGACTTAAGTGGCCACATCTTCGCCCTGGAGACCGGGTTGTCCTCGGATCCAGACATGAACTGGCTGTGGAGTGATCTAGACACCTACACCCTGGTTTCCAACTCCGATGCCCATTCCGGTGAGAAGCTGGCCCGGGAGGCCAATGTATTGGCTGGTCAGCCCGGCTATGAAAATATCCTGCAGGCCTTGCAGAAAACCAGCCCAACCCAGCGTTTTCTTGGGTCCATCGAGTTTTTCCCCCAAGAAGGCAAGTATCACCTAGACGGACACCGCAAGTGCAAAGTGGTCCTGGACCCCAGGGAAACAGCCAAACTGGGGGGAATCTGTCCGGTATGCGGGGAGAGACTCACAGTCGGCGTCCTCAACCGGGTCTTGGCTCTGGCCGACCGGGACACTCCCCAACAACCCGAAACCGCTCCGGGGTTTACCTCCCTCATCCCCCTGTCGGAATTGATTTCCGAAGTCCTGGGTAAAGGCCCCAGGACGAAGGCCGTCAACGCTGTCTACTCCCGCTTGATCAAGGCCTTTGGTTCGGAGCTGCAGATCCTGCGTCATACGCCGGTGGAGGATCTCAAAACCGAATCCCCGGCTTTGGCTGTAGGGATTGACCGGATGCGACGGCAGGAAGTCTTTCGCAAGTCCGGATTCGACGGAGAATTCGGACAGATATCGGTCTTCTCCCCTGATGAACGGAGGGCCTTTACAAAAGGGCAATCTTTGTGGCCCACCCCTCAACCCTCCCCTCCGACTGCCTTATCCAACACAGAAAAGAAACAAGCTCCGAAGAAAATCGGGGAAAAACCGATCCAAACCAGCCCAAAAGAACTCAATACCGAGCAAATGCATGCGGTTCAAAGCGGACCGCACCCGATTTTGGTCCTGGCCGGACCGGGTACGGGCAAAACCAAGACCCTCATCGGGAGGGTGCACCATTTGATCGGCCATGGCCTGGATCCGGCTGATATCCTGGTAGTCACCTTCACCCGGGCCGCGGCCCGGGAACTGCGGGAGCGCCTGCAACGACAGCTCAGTGCAGACCAAGGCCTGCCCCGGGCCGACACTCTCCACGCCTTGGCCTTTGAACAGTGGCACAGACAATACGGCCGCCCCCCTGTGCTGATGTCCGAACAGGATGCCCGGCAAATCTTCACCCTGGCCAACCCGGAACTTTCGGCCCGGGAGTTACATACAGTCTGGGACCGTTTGGCCCGGCTCCGGGAATCCGGCCATATCCCTCCGGAGCTTCAACCCTGCCTCCAGGCCTTCTCTGCATACAAGGCCGCTTATAACCTTACCGACTATACCGATCTTTTGCACAACTGGTTGCAGAAGCTTGGAAGCGGAGATGGCCACCCCTTTTTCTCTCACGTTTTAGTGGACGAGATTCAAGACTTAACCCAACTGCAAGGAGAGATCATTAAGGCCCTGGTCCCTAAAGATGGGAATGGGTTTTTCGGCATCGGGGATCCCAACCAGTCCATCTACGGTTTTCGAGGAGCGATGGGTAATGTTGTCCTCCAGTTCAGACAGCAGTGGCCCAGCTTGGAGACCGTGGCCCTGTATCGAAACTATCGCTCCCGACAAGACATATTGGATCTCAGTTCCAAGCTGTGTCCCGCATCTCCAGCCCTGCAGGCTCAAGCTTGCGAGCCCCGGGCCAGCTTGACCTGGTACCAGGCGGAGAGTGGAGCCCAGGAAGCCCACTGGATTGCCGGGCAGGTCAAAGAATTGATCGGGGGAACGAGTCACCTCCAGGCCGATGGCTCTGAAGCAAGACATCTCGCGCCCGCGGATATCGCCGTTCTAGTCCGAATCAAGGCCTTGATTCCCCCACTGCAAAAGGCTCTGGAACAGCACGGTCTGCCCTGCTCCACTCCGGAATCTTCATCTTTTTGGCACGATGAAAGGATTCAGCTGATCTTACGCAGCATTTCCCGCAGTCTGGGCTTATCCTTTGATCAGGGGCAGGAAATATTGGATAAGCCGGAACGGATGATCCAATACAGTCCAAATGAACTGGCCTGGACCTGGGCTCGAGATCAACGTTTCCATCCTACCTTTTGGACCAGCCAGCCTTTCCAGGATCTATGCTCCGCCTATGACTCCCACCAGGGTTGGGCCGAGCTTTTGGCCTGGATCCACCTGGAGGAAAATGCGGCCCAAATTCGGCGCCAGGCCCAAAGTGTTCGCCTGCTCACCCTGCACGCAGCCAAAGGGCTGGAGTTTGAAGTTGTCTTCCTCCCTGCCCTGGAACAGGGCATCATTCCCTTTGCCGGACCGGAACTGTTTGCCGGAAAAAAGCAAGCCATAACTGGGGCCAGTTTTGACTCGGAAGAAGAAAAGCGCCTTTTGTACGTGGGCCTGACCAGGCCCCACAGTCTCCTGTACATGAGCTGTGCCAAACGAAGAACTTTAGGCCGCATGCCCCTGCATCTTTCTCCCAGCAGTTTTTTGCAGGATGTGGACTTCACTCGGGTTTGTAGAGTCCGCCGCGTGGCTCGAACCAGGCAAAAGCTCAAGCAATTATCCCTTTGGGATGGTCTGAAGTAAAATAAGGGCTTTTTCCCATGGATCCAAACTCCGGCTCAAGAATATTGCCTGCATCTCCGTGGCGATTGGCCGCACCTTCTTTTATCTGGCCGGACCGGGTGGGAGAAAACTGCCGTCGCCTGCAAGGCCTGGTGGACGAAGCAGCCCTGGTCTTTTTTCAAACTCAGGAATGTCTGGAGTACGATCAAAAAGACCTTCCGCCCTGGATGGTCGACCTTGACCTCTCCTATCACCTCCACCTCCCTCTGGATCTGCCTTGGGAGCAAGGGGGGGAGTCGGCTGCGGATGCAGCCGCCGCTTTAGCGGATAAAGTCACCTTCTGTCAGCCCTGGGGATATGTCCTCCACCCCCCCAGAGAGACGAAAACGTTTCTGAGCTTCCACCGCCGCTGGTGCAATCACGGCTTGTCCAGCAGCAGCCTGATCCTGGAAAACATCGAAGAGAACGATCTGTCCCCCATTATACCTGCTATAGCTGAGACCGAGTGCCGCATCTGCCTTGATTTCGGCCACTTGATCGCCTTTGGGCAATGGGGATTGCTTGATGAAGCCAGCCTCCGCAACCGCCTGTCAATGCTCCATGTCTACGCCCCGGTGGGCGGTCATACCCACAAGGGCTTGACGGATTTGAGTATTCGGGATCATCATACCCTTATGAGCTTGCTGGCCATGCTTCCCTCCTCCGGGGTGGTGGTCCTGGAAGTCTTTTCCTGGCCTGACCTGCAGGGTTCTCTTGACATTTTTTCCTTGTGGATTAGGAATTGGGATTCGACTTCATAAACCAACCCAGCCGGGAAAACCCGAGCGATTCGTATGACATATTTCCGCAAATTGGAAAACAAGGCGGCTGAACTTTTGGGCCTGTGCAAGAAAAACGAGCGCTGGCTGATCCTGCTCAACGCCGACCCGGACGCTATGGCTTCGGCCCTGGCCTTAAAACGCATTCTGGCCAGGCGGGTGCAGGGTGTAGGACTAGCCATGGTCAATGAACTCAGCCGGCCTGACAACCTGGCCATGGTCCGTTATCTGCAGATCCCGGTCCAGCGCTTGACTCCACCCCTGGCCGCCCAATTCGACCGCTTTGCTCTGGTCGATTCACAGCCCCATCACCATCAAGAGTTCGCTGATTTTGATTATTCCATCGTCATCGACCATCACCCGATAAATACGAACTATCCGGTTCAAGCCCCATTTGTGGAGATCCAGCCCAACTACGGAGCCAACAGCACTATCTTAACCGAATTTTTGTACAATATGCACCTGCGGCCGGGAAAGCACCTGGCCACCGCCTTGCTGTACGGGATAAAAACCGACACTCACAGTTTTGAGCAGAGCTTCCATGATGCTGACATCAAAGCCTTTCGCTTCTTAAGCAAATATGCGGATCACAGTATCCTGCGCAAGATCGTACGCAGTGAATTCCGGGTGGAGTGGCTGAAATATTTTTCCCAGGCCTTTCGCAAGATTCGTCTCTGGGGGGACGGTTTAACCGTGTATATGGGCGAAGTTGATTCCACAGACATCCTGGTCATTCTGGCCGACTTTTTCTTGCGCATCCATGACATCTCATGGGACATCGTCACCGGGATCACCGACAATACCCTGGTGGCCATCTTCCGCGGAGACGGAGTGAAGGGAGACATGGGTGATTTGGCCACCCGCCTGTTCGGAAGCGTGGGCTCGGCAGGAGGCCACAAATCCATGGCCAGGGCCCAAATCCCATTGGAAAAGTTGGATCAGGAACATCCCCAGCAATTCATATGGGAGCGCTTGCAGCAATGCAAGATCATAAGCAAGAACAAGAATTGCACTCCAATGGATGAGGACTTGGAGCTGAAAGAAGAAGAACTTGTTGTTTCCGGTCGGCATGCTCCGGAGGAGTAAGAAAATTTGACCTCCGTAATTGTTCCGGGAAACACTGACCAGATGAACTAAAGAAATCCCAACTCCGAGCTTTCCATGCCCTTACAAGAAACCCTGAATTGGGATAAGTCCCCTTTGTACCTCATCGATGGAAGCTCCTTTCTGTACCGAGCTTTTTACGCCTTCCCCGATCTTTCCCGTTCCGATGGGTTTCCGACCAATGCCTTGTTCATCACCCTGCGCATCATTTTAAGTCTTATGAAGAAGGAACATCCCCAACAGGCCTGTTTTGTCCTGGACGGCAAGGGGCCCAGCTTTCGGCAGGAAATCATGCCATCATACAAGGCTCAACGCCAGAAAATGCCTGAACCCTTAAGCCTGCAAATTGAACCTCTTCTGCAGGGAGTTCAGCTTTTGGGCCTGCCGATCCAGGTAGCCGAGGGGGGAGAGGCCGACGACGTGATCGCCACCTTGTGCGCCCGCTCCAAAAAAAAACAGCCTGTGGTCATCGTTGGTTCGGACAAGGATCTGCGTCAATGCCTGGACTCTTCGGTCGTCCTTTGGGATCCCGGACAACGAACGGAAAAGCTCATTACCTTGGAGGATTTCACGAAGGAAGAGGGGTTGACCCCGGAACAATGGCCCGACTTTCAAGCCTTGGTAGGAGACAGTAGCGATAATATCCCCGGCGTGCCCGGGGTTGGACCCAAAACGGCCAAAAAACTCCTGGCCCGGTATCCTACCCTGGAGGCCTTACGGGATAACTTCGATCACTTAAGCAGCAAAGAACAGCAAAAACTCGGTCCACATATGCAGGCCGTATTTCAATACCGGGAACTCACCCGCTTAAGAACCGATGTCTTCATGGAAACCAATCAGGACGATCTGTATTGCCGATCCTTTGACCCCCAAAAGCTCAAAGAATTTTTCCAAACCTATGAATTCTCCAGCCTGATCCGAGAACTGGAATCCGAAAACAATACATCCGGTTCCAGGCCGGAACAAGAGAACCAATCAGCTCATAAAGGCCATGACTATATCCACTTGGCCAAGCTCCCGGAGCTAACGGATCACCGAGTCGGGTTGATATCCTCTCAGTCAGGATTTCTCATCAGCTGGCAAGACCAAGAAGCTGAAGTAGCCGGTACGCCAAAAGACATAATCAAGGCCCTGGGCAAAAGCTCGCTGGTCTATACCCCCTCTTTCAAGGACTTGTGCGAACAGGACCGGATCTGGGAAGAACTTCCGACCCAAAAGATGTTTGATCTCAGCTTGGCCGCCTATCTCCTCAGCCCGGAGGACCGGGACTACAGCTGGAATCAGATCCTGAACGGTTTTCTGCCCCAAATTAAAGTCCATAGAGAAAATCAAGCTCTGGCCGCTCTGCGTATCGGAGATATCATGCACCAACGCATGGAGCATGCCGGGCTTTTGACGCTCATGCACCACATTGAGATACCCCTTATTCCAGTCCTGGTTCGGATGCAGCGCCGGGGAGTGGGTATTGACCTGAAGGCCTTTCAGCACTTCCTGCAGGAAGTGGAGGCGGACTTAGAACGTCTGACCCGATCTGTGTATGCCCGGGCCGGGCAAGAGTTCAATCTCCGTTCCTCCCAACAGCTGGCGGATGTTTTGTTCAAACGCCTGGGGCTGCGTCCTGGGCGCAAGACTCCGGGCGGACAGCCTTCTACTTCCATCACCGTTCTGGAAGGACTCCAGCACCAGCATCCAATCATCAAGGACATTGTCGAATACCGCAGCCTGGAGAAGCTAAGATCAACTTACCTAGCTCCGCTCCCCCCCCAGGTCCATGCTGACGGCCGGGTGCACACTACTTTCAACAACCTGACTACAGCCACCGGACGCCTGTCCAGCAGCAACCCCAATCTGCAGAACATACCTATCCGTGGCCAATTCGGCCCCCGCATGCGCTCCTGCTTTGTGGCCCAAAAGAATAACTCCCTGGTGGCTGCCGATTACTCCCAGATCGAACTCCGGGTCCTGGCCCATTTGTCCCAGGAACCGCACTTGATTGAGGCCTTTGCTTCCAACGAGGACATTCACGCTCGGACGGCCAGTTTGCTTTTGGATAAATCAAAGGACCGGGTCACAGATGATGAACGGCGTAAGGCCAAGACCATTAATTTCGGTCTCATTTACGGTATGGGGCCACAGAAACTGTCCCGGGAGCTAGGCATCTCCTTAAACGAATCCAAAAAGTTTATTGAAAAATATTTCAGCAGACTGCAAAAAGTGCGGCAGTTCTTCGAATATATAGAATCCCAAGCCAAGACCAATGGTTCGGTCACCACCATCGCCGGACGGAGAAGGCTTTTGCCGGATATCAACTCCAGAAACGACAACCTGGCCGGACAGGCCAGGCGAATGGCCATAAACACTGTGGTTCAAGGCAGTGCCGCAGATATCATCAAAATGGCCATGCTCAGGGTAGAAGAGGATCAGGAACTGAAAGATCTGGAGGCCGAGCTCATTTTGCAGGTTCACGATGAGCTTCTTCTGGAAGTTCCGGAAGCAAAAGCCAAAGCCAGCGGAGAACGAGGGGCCGAACTGATGTCTTCGGTTATCAAACTTGACGTCCCTTTGATTGTGGAATGGGGAACAGGACGCAGCTGGGCCGACGCACACTGACAAACAGCCCATGGATGAGGGCTGTTGTTCGTTCATTGTTTTTCCGCGCATTCCGTGGTTCTAATTCTTCAAACCAAGGATTCATCTATGCTGAACAAGCCCCGCCTGCTTACACCGGGACCGACACACCTCCCTGAAGAGGTGCGTCTGGCCCTGAGCCGGGACATGATTCACCACCGCAAGGACAACTTTATCCACCTCATGGACCGAGTCCAGTCCCAAATGCAAACCCTTTTTGCCACCCGGCAGCCTGTTCTGCCCTTGTCTTGCAGCGGCACTGGGGGCATGCAGGCTGCAGTAGACAACTTGTTCGCCCCAGGAGAAAAGGTTCTGGTGGTGGACGGCGGTAAATTCGGACAGCGTTGGGCCCAGATTGCGGAAAAGAACGGACTGAACGTCCAGCGTCTGGAAGTTCAACGCGGTCGAGCCGTCAACGCGGAAGATGTCCGAGCCGAGTTGAAACAGAGCCCTGACTTGCACGGAGTTTTGGTCCAGTACTCCGAAACCTCCACCGGAGTCCTCCATCCTATCCATGAACTGGGACGGATAACCGCCGACACAAACACCCTTTTGGTGGTGGACGGCATATCCGGGGTAGGCATTTCTCCCTGCCCTATGGACGAATGGCATATTGACTGTTTGCTCACCGGATCTCAAAAGGGACTTATGCTTCCCCCGGGCCTGGCCCTGATCAGCTTAAGCCCAAAGGCCTGGGATCGGGTGGATCGATTGCCCGGAACCGCCTTCTACTTTGATCTGGCCAAAGAACGCAGCAAGTGGGATCAGAAACAAACCGCCTATACCTCGCCTGTGAATCTGATCATGGGCCTGGAGGCCAGCTTGGACCTTATCCTGGCCCCGGATCTGGAGGCGATCTTTCGGAAGCAATGGGCCTTAACCCAGATGACCCGAGCCGGGGTCCAGTCCATGGGCCTTGAACCCCTGGCCTCAACCCATTATACTTGGGGCTTAACCAGCTTTCTGGTCCCTGAAGGCACTGATGCTCAGGCTGTATTGCAGAAAATGGCCGCAGATTTCAACCTGGTCCTGGCCGGCGGACAGGACGAACTCAAGGGTCGGATCATTCGCCTGGGGCATATGGGATATGTGGATTGGGGAGATATCCTGGCCGGCTTGGCCGCCCTGACGCATTGCCTGGGCTCGTATCTGCCTGATCAGGGCCAAAAAGATGCCTTGGAGCAGGCCATGACCGCCTATACCCATGCCCTGGCTGACAACCGCCGGCCCCTGGACAAGCTGCTGTCAGCCATGTGAGAGTTCAGGTACAAGTAAAAGATCACCAGACATATCTAAGGAGCTTTTTATGACCAATCACGATCCGACTCAGCCGGAATCCGAGCCGCAACAAACTGCTGAAGAACGTAAAGAAGCAGCCCAGGCCTATGAAGACAAAGCCAAAGAACAGGCCCAGCAGGATCCGCTGCCCAAGGTGGACATGAATACCTTCATCCTGTCCTTGAGCTCATCGGCCATGGTCCATCTAGGTGAAGTCAACGACCCCCAGTCTGGAAAAAGTCAAGTCGATCTCAACCTGGCCCGGCACACCATTGATATGCTGGCCATGCTGGAAGAAAAGACCAGGGGCAACCTGACCGGGGATGAGGAGGGGCTGCTCAAAAACGTCCTTTTTGAACTGCGTATGAAATATGTGCAAAAAGCGGGATAAAGGATATGTCCAAGCCACAATACGCAGTGGGGCTGGTCGGTGTGACTGGGTATACCGGGATGGAGATGCTCCGTTGCCTCCTCCACCACCCCAAATTTGAGCTCACAACCGTAACCTCCAGGCAGGAAGCTGGAAAGACCGTTGCCCAGATCTTTCCTCAGCTGCACAACACAACCTTGGGAGAGTTGGTGGTCAGCGAACCGGATGGGGAGCAGCTGGCCCGGGACTGCCACCTGGTCTTTCTGGCCGTCCCCCACGGCACAGCCATGCATATGGCTGCAACCCTTGTACAACGGGGAGTAAAGGTGGTAGATTTGAGTGCCGACTTTCGCCTCAAGTCCCAAGAAACATTTGAGACCTGGTACAATTGCCAGCACCAGGCCCCGGATCTCTTGCCCAGTGCAGTTTACGGCCTCCCGGAAGTCTATGCAGCAGACATTGCCCGGACCCGGTTGGTGGCCAATCCCGGTTGCTACCCAACCTCAGTCCTTTTGGGCCTTTACCCGGCCCTTCAGGGCGGTCTGGTCCACAGCCGGGATATTGTGGCTGACAGCAAATCCGGAGCCAGCGGGGCCGGCCGCAGCGCAAAGGTAGGAACCCTGTACTGTGAGGTGGCCGACACCTTCCGGGCTTACGGTCTGGGTACCCACCGGCATACTCCAGAGATCGATCAGGAAGTGAGCCGGATGGCCGGGGAGCCCATCCAAGTTTCCTTCAATCCCCATTTGCTGCCCATTAACCGGGGCATCCTGACTACTTTGTACACCAAGGCCCATGCACAGACCACGATGGAGAAGCTGCGCCAGGCCTATGCAGCATTCGACAATGACCATCCTTGGATCCGGCTGCAGGCTGAGGGCTGTCTGCCGGAGGTAAAAAACGTGCGCGGGACTATGTATTGCGATATAGGAGTGGTTCTGGACGAACGTACCCGGCGGGTGATCATCGTCTCGGTCATCGATAACCTCTGCCGCGGGGCCTCTGGCCAAGCTATGGCCAACGCCAACCTCATGTGCGGACTGCCGGCGACCACCGGCCTGGACCTACCGGCGCTGGTTCCGTGACGGCAGAAAATCTCCCTGAGGTAATTGCCTCCTCCAGCAGTGTGCATAAAAACCAGCCTTGGTTCCCCAGCAGGACGCAGTGTTCCTCAACCGCTATCTTTTCTTACAGCTTGTACCTTGCAGCTTTCAGCTGTCTTCCCCATTGCGCTGATCCAGGATCCGTTTGCTCTTGGCAAAAGTCCGGGGCAGACTACCGGGGTCCACAATGGACACCTCGCTGCGGACCAGGAGATGACGGCGCATGGAAGCGGCAATGGCCCTGGACAGACCGACGTCCAGATCCGATCTGGCCTCCGGACGGCGTTCAACTTTGAGCAGCATGTGGTCCACGCCTTCTTTGCGGGCCAGAACCACCTGATATTCGGAGCTGAGTTCGGCAAAATCGTGCAACACGTCCGCAATTTGGCCCGGATATATGTTCACGCCCCGGAAGATGAACATATCGTCAGAGCGCCCTAAAATACGATCGTGCCGGGGCAATCCCAGGCCGCAGGCACAGTCCCCAGTCACAAGCCGGGTCAGATCCCGGGTCCGATAGCGGATCAAGGGTGATCCCTGTTTGCATAACGTAGTAACCACCATTTCTCCCACCTCCCCCGGGGTCACCGGCTGTAAGGTCTGGGGATCGATGATCTCCAGAATGAAGATGTCCGCCCAGTAATGCAGCCCCTGGTGCTCCCGGCATTCCAGGCCGGTTCCCGGACCGTACAGCTCGGTCAGACCCGGGATATCGAAGCAGTCCTCCAGGCCAAAGACCTCTTCCACTCGTTGTCGCATCTTGGGCGTATGCGGTTCAGCTCCAAATATGGCCTTTTTCAGGTCAACCTGGTCCTGCAGTCCGTATTTTTCCACTTCCTCAGCCAGAAGAAGAGCCATGGAAGCGGTTGAACACAGACAGGTGGTCTTCATATCAGTCAAAAACTGAAGCTGGATTTCCAGGTTTCCCGGGCCGAGTGGTAAAGCCATGGCTCCGAAATGTTCGCAGCCCAGCTGAAAACCGACTCCGGCCGTCCACAGGCCGTAGCCGACGGCAATCTGCACCCGGTCGGTGCGCCCCAGACCGGCCAACTCAAAACATCTGGCCATCATCAGCTTCCAGGTATCAATATCCTCCTGGGTATAGGCCAGGATCTTGCGTTTGCCCGTGGTTCCGGAGGAAGCATGGATGCGGGCCACCTTTTCTTCAGGTACGCTGAGCAGAGGCAGGGGATAGTCGCTGCGCAGATCGTCCACAGAGGTAAAAGGCAGATGGACCAGATCCTCCAGACTGCGAACAGCCCGGGGATCAACCCCGCTGGCATCCAGCTGCCGACGGTAATAGGGACTGCCGGCGTAGGCATGTTGGAGGGTCCATTGCAGGCCGCGAAGCTGTTGCTCAGCCAGACCCTCTTGCGTATAGTGGGGAAAAAATCGGTAAGTTTTTGTAGCAATTTTGTTCATACACCTCTCACCTTATCCAAAGAACCATGACCAGCACCGCGTATCTTCTGGACCTCTTCCCTCTGGCGGCCACCGTCCTTGGACTCGTAGTGGGCAGCTTTTCAAATGTGTGCATTCATCGGTATATACAAGGGACGTCCGTAATATTTCCCCCATCTCATTGCCCATTGTGTGAGCACAAGCTGGCCTGGTGGGAAAACATTCCCTTATTGAGCTATATCCTCTTGCGCGGGCGCTGCGGCAGCTGCCGGGGAGCTATCCACTGGCGTTATCCTGTGGTGGAGGGCATCTCCGGGCTTTGGGCTCTGCTCCTGGCCCTGAAGTTCGGAGCCGGAGCTGCCTTTGCCGTCTATCTCCTTTTCGGCCAAATCCTGATCATTATCAGCTTCATTGATTTGGAGATCTTCATCCTCCCGGACATCTACACTCTGCCCGGTACCCTGGGCGCCCTGGCCGCCGCCATTCTTTTCTTGGGCCTGCCCTGGTCCGCATCTCTTCTTGGGGCTTTGGCCGGTGGGGGAACTTTTCTTATTTTACAGCAGGGTTATAAGTGGCTCAGAGGCCGGGAAGGCCTGGGGACCGGAGACGTCAAGCTCATGTTCCTTTTAGGGGCCTTGCTGGGTTGGCAGGCTTTGCCTCTGGTAGTATTCATGGCTGCGATCAGTGCCCTGGCCATCAGTCTCATCTATCTGCGCCAAGCCAGCGCCAAAGGTCTGCAGACCGCAGTTCCCTTTGGCCCCTTTCTCAGCCTGGGCGGCATGCTGTATATCCTTTGCGGACCCCAGATCTGGCAGTGGTATCTAGGATTTTAGAAATCCTCTCCTGAAGATGATTTCTAAAATCCTAGAAACGTCCCCTGCCAGGATCGGCGCAGCTCCTGAACCTCTTCTGTGAACACCTGTTTTTCGCCCCGTTGCACCTCCAGCACTGGATCTTCCCGCACCAGACCCACGCGGGCCAGGCATTGCCCGGCAAAAAGGCCTTCAAATTCCTGGGCCTTGTCTTTGGGTACGCTGACCAGCATCCGGCTGGGGGTTTCGCTGTATAAAAGCTCTTCCGGGGCATAGGCCTCTCCACCGCAGACCGGGACGTGTTCCAGATCCAGGTCCGCCCCCAGGTTACCTCCGATGCACATCTCGGCCATAGCCACGCCCAATCCTCCGTCCGAGAGGTCGTGGCAGGCTGAAACCAGACCCCGGCTTATGGCCGAATACAAGGTGAGATACCTGCTCCTGGCCCTGAGCACATCCACCTGGGGTACAAATCCACCCGAAAGGTCCAACTCGTCCACCAACTCGCTACCCCCCAACTCCTTTCCGGTCCGACCCAGGAGATAGAGTATATCCCCGGGCTGTTTGAAGTCCGAGGTGCAGCACAGATTGACGTCCGGGATCACACTGACCACGGAGAACAAGACTGTAGGGGGGATGGAGATCTTGTACTGTTCAATGGTGTAGTCGTTCTTCATGGAGTCCTTGCCCGAGATGCAGGGTACCCCGAATCCCAGGCAGAAATGGGCCAGGGCCTGGTTGGCCCGGACCAGCTGAGCCAGTTTATGCTCCCCGTCCGGAGTCTTGTCCGATTGGACCGGGTCACACCAGCAGAAATTGTCCACCCCGGCCATGTGCCGCAGATTGCCCCCCACGGCCACGGCATTACGCACCGCTTCGTCCACGGCATTGGCCATCATCCAGTACGTATCCAGATCGGAATACCTGGGACACAGGCCGTTGGAGACCACCAGACCTCTGTCACTGTCCAGAACCGGACGGATGACAGCGGCATCGGCCGGACCGTCCTGCATCACTCCAGTCAAGGGCTTGACTACGCTTCCGCCCTGTACTTCGTGGTCGTACTGGCGGATGATGTATTCCCGGCTGCATATATTCAGTCTGCCCAGCATGCGGTGCAAAAGCCGGACTTGATCCCGGCCCCAATCCTCCACCAACACCGGCTGCCGGGGCGGTGGATCCCAGATTGCTGTAAGCTCCATCTGAGGCAGGCCGTGATGCAGAAAATCCATCTCCAGCTCGCCCACCAGCTTCTTCCCGAACCAGACCCGAAACAGCCCGCTCTGGGTAAAACGGCCCAAAGGCGTGGCTTCCACATCCATCTCCAGGGCCATACGCAAAAACACGTCCAGCTTGTCCTCCGGCACAGCCAACGTCATCCGCTCCTGAGCTTCGGACAGCAGGATCTCCCAAGGTACCAAGCCGTCGTATTTCAAGGGCACCTGGGCCAGATCCAGTTCGCACCCCCCGCTGTCCTCAGCCATCTCCCCCACAGAGGAAGACAGGCCACCTGCCCCATTATCCGTGATCGCATTGTACAAGCCCTGATCCCTGGCCCGGACAATAAAGTCGTACATCTTCCGCTGAGTGATGGGATCCCCGATCTGGACTGCGGTGGCCGGAGACTCGGCATGCAGAGCTTCGGAGGAAAACGTGGCTCCATGGATGCCGTCTTTGCCCACCCGCCCCCCGGTCATGACCACCACATCTCCTGGGCGGGCCTTTTTTTCGTGGCTGGGCCGGCCCTGGATCTCGGCGGGCATCAGTCCCACTGTTCCACAAAAGACCAGGGGCTTGCCCAGAAATCGCTGATCAAAGACCAAGCCGCCATTGACGGTGGGAATCCCGGATTGGTTGCCTCCGTGCTCCACACCCCTGCGGACTCCCTCCAGGACCCGGTGGGGATGCAGTAAGCGGGGGGGTAAGGGCTGATCATAAAAAGGGGAGGCAAAGCAAAACACATCCGTGTTGCATATGAGATTGGCCCCCAGTCCGGTTCCCATAGGATCTCGATTCACGCCCACAATCCCGGTCAATGCCCCGCCGTAAGGATCCAGGGCTGAGGGACTGTTGTGGGTCTCCACCTTCACGCACACGCTGTGCCGTTCATCGAAGCGGATCACTCCGGCGTTGTCTTTAAACACGGACAGACAAAAATCCTCATCCTGCATCCGTTGCCGTAAAATAACCGTACTGTCCTGGATATATGTGGAAAACAGGCTGTCTATGTCCTGCTTTACCCCATTTTCTTTATCCACGTAAGCAATCCGGGCATTAAATATCTTGTGCTTGCAGTGCTCGGACCAGGTCTGAGCCAGGGCCTCCAGTTCCACGTCCGTGGGATGAATGGACAGACCACTTTCGGTTCGTCTCTTCTGGACTTTCTCCCTTGCGTAATAGGCCTGAATGGTCCGCAATTCGGCCGGGCTCAGGGCCAGGACCCTTTCCTGGCTCAAACGCAGTAAATCTGCATCATCCAGACCCAGAAGGGAAATCACCTCCACCTGATCCGTCGATTTTCCGCTCACCCTGGGGACCTGGGTCGAAAATCCCGATTCCAGTTCCCACTCCTGACGACTTTTCAGGGCATAGCGCTCAATGAGTTCATTGGCCAGAAGATCGGTAGCAATGCTTTGGACCTGTCCCCGGGACAGAGACCCGTTGATCAGATACTGGACTGCACTGTACACAGCCACGTTTCGGTTCTGACCCAAACTGAGGCCATTTTTTACCGTCTCTGCCGCCACCCTCCCTTCGTTATCCGTCACTCCAGGCCGGAAACCGATCTCCAATATCCAGTCAAAATCCTGAGCTAAGGGCCGTAAGGACACATCATGCAGGACCGGGTCGTGAAGCAGGGCCTGGTCCAGGACCTCCTGGGCCTCTTCCTGTCTCAGACCTTCCAGGGTGTATACTGTAATCAAGCGGACTGAATCAACGTGCAGACCGAGTTCTGTGCCGATACGCAAGGCCACAACCCGACCCAGCATATCGATCAGGTGCGGCTTGAGTTTGACCGCCAATCGATGCAGCATAAGGGGTCCTCCGAAAAAATGGTGGCTGTCCTAAGCCTGAGTCCTGAAGCTGGGAAACTCCTACCAGAGTCCGGGGCAAAGGCCAAGACCCGGCAGTATTGCCGAGCACAGAGCACTTATTGAACATCACTCCAACTCGCGCTATGCTCATCACACTTCAGATTTGCCGAAGACAAAGCTGAACAAGGAACCCATCATGATTCATCCCTGGCCCGTTGTCCACTCGAGCACGAAATCCTACCGCATCTTCAACCTGCGTACCGACCGGGCCGTCTCTCCTCGCACCGGGCAGGACCACGACTTCTTCGTTCTGGAGTCAGCCCCCTGGGTGAACATCATCCCCATCACGCCGGAAGACAAAGTGGTCTTTATCCGCCAGTACCGGCATGGAATCCAGGACACCACCCTGGAAGTCCCCGGCGGGCTGGTAGAATCTTTCGACGATCCAAAGAGCGCAGCCCTGCGTGAATTGAGAGAAGAGACCGGATATGCCGGCTGCGACATCCATTTTCTGGGCAAGGTCCACCCCAATCCGGCCATCCAGGACAACGAATGTCATTCCTTTGTGGTTTGGAATGTTGAACAAACCGCCTTGCAGGACTTGGATGCCAAGGAGGACATCGAAACAATACTCTATCCTCTGCCCTCTGTGCCACAAATGATTCATAGCGGGCAGATCACCCACTCCCTGGTCCTGTGCGCCTTTTTCTTCTTCTTTGCCGCGTATCGGCCGGATCTTGTGCCATCGGAGGCAAGGCTGAAAGGAGCTTGACTGGCTGGAGAGAAAAGACTACTTTTGGGATCAAAGTGATCCCAAAGGAGACGTGCTGTGCAAATGACTATTCGCTTACCTGACGAGTATAAGACCCACATCGACGATATTGCATTGCGGACCGGCCTCAAAAAATCCGAAATAGCTCGCTTGGCCATAAAGCGATTCATTGAAAGCTTTGATGCACAAGAAGCTAAGGACCGTCCTGCATCCAGAGCCAAGGATCTCCTTGGGGTGGCTGAAAGCGGAATCTCTGACTTAGGGGCTGAGCACAGGCGTCATCTTCTGAGGCAAGTGCGGGACAGAAGCTAGTGCAGGCCTTGCTTGACACCGGGCCGTGGGTTGCTCTCATAGATCGAAGCGAATCGAAGCATGCACTTTGTCGGCAGTGGTTTGAATCTTTTACCGGAACCATATATTCAACAGAAGCAGTTCTCACCGAAGTTCTGTATCTCCTCAATTTTTCGATGCAGGCCCAGCAAGCCGCCCTGGATTTCCTTCTCCGGGAAATTGTCACCTTAGTTCCAACGGATTTTCATTCCTTAGCCACCTGTCGCTGGCTGATAGAAAAGTATGCCGATCTGCCCATGGACTATGCGGACGCAACTCTTGTCTGCCTGGCCAGTGAATCCAAAATCTTTCATGTTGCCACCCTCGACCTGAAAGACTTTTCAGTCTACAGAAGCATTGATAACCAAATGTTCACCCTTCTCCCCTGAGACAGTTGAGGAGTGCAGCAAATGAATTTTTCCTTCAAGGACTTCTTGGCCCTGGAGGTCAGCCCGGCTTTGGGCTGTACTGAGCCGGTGGCCGTGGCTCTGGCCGCCGCAGCAGCAGCCGGGCTTCTTCCCACTCGTTCCCCGGAACATATCCGCGTGAGGGTGGACGGCAATGTGTTCAAGAATGGTCTGGCGGTCATGATTCCGGGGACTGCCGGCCGGCGGGGCCTGGATCTGGCCGCCGCCTTAGGGGCTGTGGCCGGGGACTCCGGCCGAGCCATGCAGGTTTTGGAAGGCCTCAGTCCCGAACAGGTGCAGCAGGCTGCTGAACTGGTCAGCTCCAATCGGGTGGAAGTAGACCTGGACCCGGATCAGCGCGGGCTGTTTATCCAGGCTGAGATCACAGCCGGCCAGGACACTGCCCGGGCTTTGATCCAGGGAGCCCATGACAGCATTGTTGATCTTCAGCTCAACAATCGAAAGGTCTGGGACAGTCCCCTCTTGGCCGAGGAACAGGGCTTGAATTCCTTCCCCCCCCACCATGGCGTCGGCCATCTGGAGGCTTGGCTCAAAGAGCAGTCTCTATCCTCTCTCCTGGCTCTTCTCAAACAAGCCGATGAACAGGATCTGGCCTTCCTGCGCCAGGGTGTGGACATGAACAGGAAGCTGGCCGAGTTTGGCCTGGCCCACGCCTCTGGTCTGGGCGTGGGCAAAGCCCTGGCCGATCTGGCTGAGGAAAAAACCCTGAACAAGGATATGCTCCTGGCAGCTAAAATTCTGACCGCAGCAGCTGCCGACGCCCGCATGGCCGGGGCGGATCTTCCGGCCATGAGCTCGGCCGGAAGCGGGAACAACGGGCTCACAGCCATCCTGCCCATCTGGGCCGCCGGAGAGTTCCTGGACTGCCCGGAACAGACCCTGCTTCAGGCCATCGGGCTCAGCCACCTGGTCACCGCCTTTATTAAAACCCATACCGGCCGACTGTCCGCAGTCTGCAGCTGCTCCCTGGCGGCAGGAGCCGGATCGGCCGCCGGCCTGGTCTATGCCTTGGGTGGTGATATGCAGTGTGTTACCCGGGCGGTGAATAACGTCATTGAAGATCTGGGCGGTGTCCTCTGCGATGGGGCCAAGACCGGCTGTGCCCTGAAGCTGGCCACAGCTGCCGGCTCGGCAATTCAGGCCGCCCTCCTGGCCAAGCGGGGTGTGGGCGCGGTCCCGGTGGAGGGTATCCTGGGCCGGACTCCGGAGCAGAGCATCGCCCACCTGGGCCGTATCTGCCAGGAAGGGATGACCCAGACCGGAGCCACCATCTTGGATATCATGCTGGGGAAGGGAAAAAGCGGGGGCTCTGCGTGAGTGCTGTATCTTTCAGCTTTGCCTCCGGCAAATCTGCAAGTTGTTATTTCAAATTCGCGATGAGGCCCCTATGATCATTGACGCCCATGTCCATATCTGTCCTCCGGAAGTCCGGGATAACCGGGAAGTCTACCTGCCCGACGAGCCGGAGTTTGCAGCCATTTATAAAGACCCCAAGGCCAAGCTGGTGGGGGCAACGGAGCTTATCCAGACCCTGGATGAGCAGGGCGTGGACAAAGCCGTGGTCTTTGGCTTTCCCTGGCGAAAAGAGGATAATTTCCGGCTGAACAACGACTATGTTCTGGAGGCCGCTCAACGCTTTCCGGATCGGCTCATTCCCTTGGCCTGTTTCGATGCTACCCATCCCCAGGCCAGGCAAGAGACCGAGCGCTGCCTGCAAGCCGGGATCCGGGGAGTCGGGGAACTGGCTTTTTACTCCACCGGCATAGACGAACAGGCCAGGCAGGCTCTGATTCCCCTGGCCCGGCTCTGTGCCGAGGCCAAGGCCCTTGTCTCCCTGCACACCAATGAGCCCATCGGACATGCTTATCCGGGCAAGAGCCCCATGACCCTTTCCCAGCTCTATGCTCTAGTCCAGGCCACGCCGGATACGCGATGGATCCTGGCCCACCTGGGTGGAGGGCTGCCCTTTTACGCCTTTTTGAAAAAAGAGGTCCGGGAGGTCTTGACCAATGTGTGGTTTGATACCGCAGCCATGCCCTTTCTCTACCGCCCTAAGGCTCTGGGGGCCATGGCCGAAGCCGTTGGACTGGACAAGCTGCTTTTGGGTACCGACTTCCCTCTCCTGCCCCCTAAACGCTACTTTCGGGAACTTGACAATTCAGGGCTGACTGAAGATGAACTCCAGGCTGTTTTGGGGCAAAATGCAGCCAAGCTCTTGGAGATTGAATGTTGATCACATGTGTGCATAAGCTCTTTCTGTACAAGTTAGGATAGTTATGAACAATTCCTCCCTTCCTGTCCGCATAATTCGCAAGGAAGAGGCCGTCTTCTGGCTGGACAAAGACGGCTACTGGCGTAACCAGCACGGAAAATTCCGCAATCCCAAAATCATCTCCCACTTTCACTCCTGCATCCAAAAAGACGAACACGGGTTTTATCTGACCCAGGACCATCCCGAGTTTCGGGAAAAGGTCTATTTTCCCTATGAGGACACTGCTCTTTTTGTGTTTGATGTCCAGGAGAAAGGCCAGGATGTGATTCTGAAGCTGAATACTGGGCTGGAAGTCCCCCTCCCTCCAGGCAGGCTGTCTATTCATAATGACCATCTGTATATGGACCTGGCCGGAGATAGGGTCAAGTTTTCAGAACGGGCCTTGGTTGCTCTGTCCAAGTATTTACAATTCGACGCGGAAGGAAACAAGACCTGGATCGAATATCATGACCAGTCATGGCCTATCCCTGAGCAAGAATCATAAGCTTTTGCATGCAGGGCTTGATGTTTGGCCTGCCGCTGGCGGACCTGGTATTTGTTATCCGTAAAAAGCCGCCAGTTTGATCCAGGACGAAACTGTCAATTGGGTACAAGAAGTAACAAATCTTTCAATGCCTTTGACCCAAAAGGAGGGTATCCCTGCCCCAGGGGGTGCCATTTAGCGGACATAGGTTCCCTGATGAGCCAGAACGATTTTTATCTGTCCATAGCTGATCTCATCACCCAGCATCTCTTTTATCTCCCTTAACGAGTTCCCGTCGGCCGCAGATATGGCCTGTTCAATATGTTCTTGTGTATCCGGGGACAACAGCTCATCGACACCCAGTTCGCCTTGGTGAACCAATGAGCTCAAATGGCCTTCTATCGTGGATTGGGCCAGGCCCCTGACCGCAGCAATCTGATCTGGGCTGTGCCCCTTTCTGAACAGCTCCAGGGTAATCCGCCTGGTATCCCCTGCCTTTCCTTCCTGACCGGACTGCATCTTCTCCGCCGTTTTCGGTTTTTCCGGCAAGTCCACCTTTTCCATTCCGTATTTGCGGCGATAGGCGGCCACCATATCGATCAGCTCCTGACCATACTTGGCTACGGTCTTGGCCCCCACCCCACGTATCTTCTCCAGCTCAGCCAGGGTCTGGGGCAGGGTAACAGCAATCTGAACGGCCACCCGTTGATGCAAGACCTGGTATGGAACCAGCTCAAGCTCCTTGGCTTTGGCCGTCCTCCACTCCTTTAAGGTCTCAAAAAGCTCTGGGTGGGCGATATCCGCTTCGGTATAGCCTGGAGTCTCAGGCTTTTTCCTTTTCTGGGGACTGAAATCGACTTCGGCTTTGGCTACTGCCTCCAAGTATGCAGCCGGAGAAAATCTCTGTTCACAGCTTTTGACTCCGGCCATCTTGACGGCCAGATCCCTTTTCAAATTGTCCAGGGCATGAGTGATCTTTTTTTCCACCTCGGCGTTGTCGGTTCCCACCCTGATTGAAAACAGGTATTGGCCCAGATTATTCTCCAGCTTATCCTGAAACCATTTGGACCCTTTGCTGATCCGTTCCTGGATATTGGCATCAGATTCCGGCACGCGCTCCGGGCTGAATTTGCTGCTGAGTTCCCGCAAAAAGATGTTACTGACCTCAAAGATTTCCCTCGACTTGTCCTCAATATCGCCAATATCATGGATTCCCGTGACATGAACTACTTTTCTGTTTTCTGAAAGTAACCGGACCAAATACTTCAGACGCCCCCGCAACGAGCCCATGTCAAAACAATCCAAAAGCAACTGCTGCTGAAAGGAAACCTTGGCCAGCTCCAAATGCCCCTTGGTGGGTGGGTTCTGCCTTACCTGACGGTCAAAGCGGAGGATGGCCTCATCCGGACCCATGCCCCGACTGGCCAGGGGAGAACAGAGGATCATGCCCTCCATGCTCTTGCAGCGGCTCAATGCCACATAGACCTGGCCATGGGTAAAGGCGTTTTGAACATCGATGATAGCCCGATCAAAGGTCAGTCCCTGGCTCTTATGAATGGTGATGGCCCAGGCCAGCTTCAGGGGGTATTGGGTGAATGAGCCGATGACCTCTTCCTGGATGTCCTTGCTTTCCGGATTTAAGGTGTATTTGATATTCTCCCAGGTCAAGGGTTCCACCTTGATCGGCTTTTGATCCCCGGGACACAAGACCTGGATCTCCTCCTGGGAAATGGTGGTGATCCGCCCGATTTTACCGTTGTAATAAAGCTTTTCCGGGCTGGGATCATTGCGCACGAACATGACCTGGGCCCCTTGCTTGAACAGGAGCTCGGATAAAGTGGGATAGATATGCTCCGGAAAATCTCCCGATATCGTGGCTGAAAAACGGTATTCTTTGCCATTGAGCTCCTCCAGCCTGTGCTGGTTGATATTCTGGGCCTTTCTGTTGTGGGAGGTCAGGGTGATGTAGCCCTGCTCCGTGTGCGGGACAAAGTCCGGACAATAACGGGTGTTCAGTTTTTGAATCGCTTCTGGATCCAGCTTGTTGTCTCGCACTTTGCTTAAGATCTGGACGAAGCTGTCATCCGATTGCCGGTAGATGTGCCCGAGCTCAATAGTTATGAACTGGGTCTCTGCCAAAGCCTGGCTGCTGAAAAAATAGACAGAATCGTAATATTCCTGCAAAAGCTCCCATTCGTCCGGCTTGGCAACTGGAGAGAGCTGATGCAGATCTCCGATCATCAAAAGCTGCACTCCGCCAAAGGGCCGGGGGCTGCGGCGGTGACGTCTCAGGGCCGCATCCACGGCATCCAGCAGATCGGCCCGGACCATACTGATTTCGTCGATAACCAAAAGATCCAGACTCTGAATGATGTTCTTTTTGTCCTTGCTGAACCTGAACTGGCGTTGTTGGTCCCTCTCAAAGGCATCGCTACCGGGCACAAAAGGTCCGAAGGGCAGCTGGAAGAAGGAGTGCAGGGTCACGCCCCCGGCATTCAGGGCAGCCACCCCGGTGGGAGCGGTGGTAATCATCCGCTTGCTGGAAGAACCTTGCAGCCTTTTCAAAAATGTGGTCTTGCCGGTGCCCGCCTTGCCGGTCAGAAAAACATGCTGCCCGGTCTGCTCTACATAGCCTTCAGCCAGCTCCAGATCCTTATTTGTCACCCATTCAGAGGCCATAGGTCCACACCCCCTCGCTTAGAGTTTTTCCCAGAAACACCAGTACCAGTATATTCCCGATCACCTCATATACCTCAAACCGTTATCATGTGTCCCTGATATCCCTCTTTCCGCTTGAGAAGCATCTCCTCCCAAGTTCGTAACGTAACCAATATCAACCAAAACAGCCAGACTGACAACCTCGGAACCATAAAGACCAATTCAATCCCCGACTATGGCTTTTTGTGAACTCCAAAATACAAAAGCCCGGGCGGAATATTCCGCCCGGGCTTTGAATGTTTATGAACAGTTTGGCTCAATCAATGGCTATCCCCCGTCTATGATCCGCAACGCATCTTCCCGGTAGGCATCCATGATATAGGGAAGGCCGGTCACTTCCGCCGCCTCCTGGGTCAGGCAGGCCAGGTCCTTGCGGCTGATCAGATCCACCCGCCATTTGCGGGCCCCGGCCATGATCTGCTGCAGGCCGATGCGCAGCTTTTCACCGGCACTATAAATACCCAAAGCACCAAGGGGCATCTTTTCCACCTCTGCCCCATATGTATCCTTCACCTCTTCATAGCAGAGAAAGATTTCCTCTGGAGTTGAGCCGAACTTGGCTACAGAATTGGGCAAACCTCCGTCTTCACCCTTCAGCCAACGTCCGATGTTCTTGCCCACCATACCAGGGATCATCAGGGCCCGGCCCATGCACACCGCCTTGCAGTATGGAGCACCCAGAGCCAAGGCCTTGAACAAATGGTCTTCGGATGAAAATCCCCCGGCAAAGGCGATATCCGGAACCCAATGGCCCTTCTCGGCCAAGCGGTGACAGAGCTCATAGGTCATGGAATGCAGATACAAGGCAGGCACCCCCCATTCGGCCATCATCCGCCAGGGACTCATGCCTGTACCGCCTGGAGCACCATCTACCGTAAGCAAATCAATACGGGCTTCGGAGGCCCAGCGAATAGCCATGGCCAACTCCCGCATAGGATAAGCCCCGGTCTTTAAGGTCACCCTCTTGGCCCCCAGCCGGCGAAGGCGCTCTACCTCATGCAGGAAGCTTTCCTTGTCTACAAAGCCCAGCCGGGAATGGCGTTCAAACTCCTTGATCGATCCGTGCTCAAAGGCTATTTGGTTGGCTTTCAGCTCAGGATCCGGGGTGACTATGTAGCCCCGCCTCTTGAGTTCCAGGGCTCGGTCCAGTTCTTTGACCTTGATTTCCCCTCCGATGCTCTTGGCCCCTTGGCCCCATTTCAGCTCCAGGGTCTCGACACCCAGTTTTTCCACGGCAAACTCAGCCACCCCCAAGCGGGTGTCTTCCACATTGAGCTGAACAAGGATATCGCCGAACCCATTGTGATATTTCCGATAGGCTTCCACCCTCCGGCGTAAATCCGGTGCTTCTTCCACCAAGCCATGACTGCCGAGTTCCAGTCCTGGGTCAATGCCGCACACGTTTTCACCACAGACCAGGCTGATACCCGAAATGGCCGCTCCCACGGCAAAATGCTCCCAGTTTGTGCGAGCAATTTCCGTACTCCCCAGGGCTCCGGTAAACATGGGAGACCTCATTTTCACCGGATCCATGGTTCCAAAGGCCGTGGTGGTGTCCACGCTGGGAAATGTGGCGTAATCCGGATCGGCCACTGTCCCTTCCGCTCCCAGAGCGTAACCCATGATATTTATATGCGAGTAGTCGATGGGATAGTCTTTGTCCGCCCCGGCCGTTATCTCCCCAAAGGGTTTGGGGTACAGAAGCTCCCGACTCCTGAACGTAGCGTTGAACAGATCGCAGTTGCCCCGGCACCCATCAACACAGCGGGAACATATACCGGATTGAGGCGTCACGTCCTTGGAACGATTTTTGGTTTGCAGGGCTTCGTTGGCATTGGGACGGTGCAGATTCATTTCTCCTCCCTAATGATTGAGGCGTTGGATGGACCACCCAAGAAAGCTTTCCCATGAACAACCGGCAACCTCACATGAAAAGAGACACCGGATACCCAATGGAAAATGAGCTGACAGTTTTTTAAGCAATTTATATGCCATTATGCTTATTATTAATATTTCATTTTTTTCAATACATTGAAGGCAAACAACCCAGGGCAGATTCGTTTTTGTAAGATAAGCATTCATTCATGTATCTCCGAGCCAAGACTTCCGGGTTGAAAAATGGGGCAGTCGTTGAAAATCTTCATTTATTATCATTTAATATCAACAGGTTAGGTTCGAAAAACTGTAAACCAATAAAAACTACAAATTTGTGCCGTTATAGGATAAAAATCAAAAATTTTAAACCTGTCCCAGAAAATGTTCGCGTTCAAGCTGGATGGGAATCAAAAAAACCCGCCAAAGGCGGGTTTAAGACCTTGTAATTCAAGCTCTTCGTCTTACAACGGCTCATTTTCCACTAAGGCCCACACTCCACAGGGGCATGAGGCCGCACAGAAACCGCAGCCGATGCATCTCTCCGGGTCTACCACAAGTTCAAAATCCCCATGGGCCAGCTCATGCCTGGAAATGGCCGCCTGGGGGCATAAGGCGATACATATCCCGCAATCCCGACAGGTTCCACAGGAAGCACACTCTCCAGCACACTCCTCCAGATTGGAAAAACTCATCCGACGGGGATCGAAGTACTCCAGGGTGACCCGAGTCCGATCGATCATGGGTCGATCCACATCCTCAGGGTCATGCCCTTCGAACCTCAACCTGGAATCAATGAACCGGGCCACTGTCCGCCCGGCCCCTATAGCATCGGTGATCAAACCGGGCTTGACCACATCTCCTATGGCATAGACCTTGGGATCGGTGGTAAGGTAGGATTCGTCCACAATCACGAATCCCTGCTCCAATTCCACCCCGCCCGGCAAAAAGCCGGTCTCCGGCTGATCACCGACAGAAACGACCACTGTATCCGCTGGCAAGAACTTTCCATCGGTCAATTCCACACCATCTGATCGAACTTCTTTGGTGTAAACAGGCCAAAGGAACCTGGCTCCGACGGCCTCAGCCGCCCGCCGCTCCGGCCCAAATGACGCCGGTTCCTGGATATCCAGTAAAGTTATCTCTTCAGCTCCCAGCCTGGCGGCCTCGGTGGCCACGTCACAGCCGACATTTCCGGCCCCGATGATGACCACCCGTTGTCCGGGCTGAATGTTTTCGGCTTGAGCCCGGCGCAGAAAATCAAGGGCTGAAATGAGATGCTCTTTGCCTGGCAAGGGCAGGACCCTGGGCTCATGGGCCCCAATGGCCACGACCAAGGCATCGTATTCATCCCGCAGCCTGAGCACCTCTTCCTTGCTCAAGGCCTGCTGCAAATGAATTGCGGGCAAGACCTCCTGCATCCGACTCAACTCATGTCTGATAACTTCTTGTGGAATGCGTGATCCGGGAATGACCTGGCTGATTTTCCCCCCCAACTTATCTCCACGGTCGTAGACAACCGGCTCATGCCCTAAAAGACGCAGCTGCCAAGCCACCGAAAGACCGGCTGGACCTGCACCAAGTATAGCTATTCGGCCACCGGAGACTGGCGGCAGATTCGGGGGCTGTGCTTTAAGGCTGGCCTGCCCCAGCTGGCTGACATCCACTGCCGGGATGTCTTCCCCGGCCCTGGTGCAGCTCTGCATGCATACATGTGGGCAAAGATAGCCGCAGACCGTGGCCGGAAACGGAGTATAGGCCAAGGCCAAATCCACGGCCTCGTCCACCCTGCCTTCACGCACCATCTGCCAGCGTTCCTGGACCGGAATACCTGTGGGACAGCTGGCTTCACACGGGGCGGCATAGACCTGATTCTCCCATACCGGAACATAACGACGTAACTCTCCGCTGGTGATAACCGAAATAGGCGATCGGTCGTCATTGCTAATGTCTCCAATCAGCCCGCCTTGCCCCAGCTCCTTATCCCAGACCAGGCTTCGAAAGGCGTCTACTCCTTTCCGAGGTAAACCACGCTTTTCCTGAGGGGTCCTGGCCCGTAGACACTGCCAGTCCTCCCGGCGACACATCTCCGCATACAGGTCCTCCTGTTGTATACACTGCAAAAAAGTTCTCAGGCCGGATTCCAGCCAGGCCCAGCTCTGATCGGAAAGAGGCTCCAGCACAGCATCGGCTTGGCTGTATCCATGATGCGGTCCGCGGAAAAAAATTTTTCCGCCGACCATTCCCACACAGGGTCGATAGCCAAGGATATTTTCCGGATTTTGAGGCTGATGTCCGCAGATAACTGCAATGCCTCCGGCCATGAACTCTGCAAAATAATCTCCCACCGACCCCATGACCCACAGCTCGGGGGGTTCGAAGCGAGGATTATGCTTGGTCATGGTCATGGCCCTGGCCCCGCAGTTCCCTCCAACCCAGACTCTCCCCTGGGCCATGGCATTGGCAGTGCCATTGCCCACATGGCCATGAATAACGATATCGGCCCCGGCGTTCAGCCACCCCACATCGTCGGAGGCATTGCCCATAACTTCGATGCAGGTGTTTTCGCATCCCATTGATCCAACTCTTTGGCCGGGAGGACCAATGACATTGATGAACACCTGATCTTGCCCCGCCGTCCACAGTCTGCCGCCGATCCCGTGATGGCCCAGAGCCTCAACTTGTAAATGGCGGTGTCCCGCGGCTACAGATTCCTGTATCTTTTCTTCCAAGACCCGGGACTCAACCCGCCGGCCTTGTTCTTTTCCTGGAATTCGCTGCCACTGTTCGCTCATTGCATACTCCTCGTCACGCTCTGACCTTTACACCACATACCGAATCTGCAACCGCTGAGCTATATTCGGATCATTAATGCCCAGGGCATCCGACATGCCTATGGGCAGAGATGTGGATCGGCCCAATGGGGCCACGATCTTTCGCAGCTCAGTATCAAAGGATACAAACACATCAACCACCCGCTCGGCTACCTTCTCCGGATCCAGACGGCGGTACAGCCTGGGATCCTGGGAGGTAATACCTTTAGGGCACAAGCCGATATTGCAGATATTGCAGCGGTCAGTCTCCGATCCCAGACAACCGGCCGCGGCCTGCATGATGTATTTGCCCATCTGGACTCCACTGGCACCGAGCATGATCAAAGCTGCAGCATTGGCTGCCAGATTGCCCTGCTTGCCAACCCCGCCCCCGGCAAACAAGGGGATTTCATTCTGTTTGCCCAGTTTGACCAGATTCAAATAGCAATCCCGCAAATTGCTGGCTATCGGGTGACCCATATGGTCCATGGATACGTTGTAAGCGGCTCCGGTCCCCCCGTCCTCGCCGTCAATAGCCAAACCTCCGGCATAGGTATTGCGGGTCAGGTTGTTCAACACGGCCAAGGCAGTGGAAGTAGCCGAAATCTTGGGATAAACCGGGACCCGGAACCCCCAGGCCATGGACATGGACTGGATCATCTTGGCCACTGCTTCTTCAATGGAATACTTGGTCTGATGAGTGGGCGGACTGGGCAGGCTAACCCCCTGGGGCACTCCTCGAATGGCGGCGATAAGCTTATTCACCTTGTACCACATGAGCAGACCGCCGTCTCCGGGCTTGGCCCCCTGACCGTACTTGATCTCCACAGCACAAGGATCTTCCTTCATCTCCGGCAAGGCATGGATGATCTCGTCCCAGCCGAAATATCCACTGGCAATCTGCAAAATCACATATTTTAAAAACCTGGATCTGAGCAGTCGGGGTGGACACCCCCCCTCCCCGGTGGCCATGCGAACAGGCATGCCCAACTCTTCATTCAAGTAGGCCACACCCATCATCAGCCCTTCCCACATATTCGGAGACAAGGCCCCAAAAGACATTGAGCCTATGATCAAGGGATAGATCTCCCGCACAGGGGGGGTCCAGCCGTCTTCCTTCCAGGCCGCAATTTGCTCCTCCGGGGAAAGCACTCGGCCCAGAAGGGTTCGCAGCTCAAATTCATGTCTCCCGGCATCCAGGGCTGGGTCGGTGAGCATGGAAATCCTGGTGAACTTGATCCGGTCCAAAACACCCTCCGGGATATTTCTCCGTCCTCCCCGACGTCTTGGCTGCCCTCCTCGATTGACATGAAACCTCAGCTTATCCGCCTCATCACTCCGATAAGGAAAAATGGCCTCATTAGGGCAGACTTGGGCGCACATGGCACAACCGATGCATGCATAAGCCGGGTCGCTTTTCTGTCGGATGCCGTGATACACGCTGTGGGTGGTGTTCGGTGACTGTCCCAAACTCAAGCTCAAGTCAGCCCATACCTGACGTTTACGAAAAACCCCCAGTTCAATGGCCTGTACCGGACAAACCGCGGTACATCGGCCGCACAGAGTGCACCGCTCTTTGCTCCAATGCACCTGCCAGGGAAGATCTTTGATGCTTAATGAACTCGGGACAAGGGATCCTGTTGCGAGCATACGCGAACCTCCTGGCGCTCTCGACTGATAATGGCGGTATCTAAATGCATGGGCTGGAAGGTGCGATGCTGGTCGGCATCCGGGATAACTGCATCCAGGCCGCAGATTTCTGAAGACAAAGCATAAAACCCCGGCTTGCCACCGACCACACCCGGTCGTAACTTCTTACGGTCCTGGACCATGAACAAAGATTTGTCCGGCAGACAACCGATGACACAATTGGGGCCATCGATGATCAGCCGGCGGCAGACCTGCTTCAGCCGACGCAAAAACTCGGCATTCGGATGCCCACGCAAGTCGTCCTCCTGCAAGGGGGTAATGATGTGCTTGTAGGCTTCGGCCTCCAGACCCAAGCTATTGAGAACATAATGCATAATATGGGTGAAGACCTCGGAGTCTGATTCATATCCCCTATACCCTGGAAACCCCCGGGAACTCAAGAATTCCTTGATAGGCACAAAGGCAGTGTTTTCCCCGTTGGTCATACTGGCCACGCCCTGGATGAAAAAGGGATGACAGGCATAGAGATTGATGGCGTAGTTGGTATTCTGCCGCCCTTGTGCCAGGATGACCCTGGCTTGGAGTTCTTCGTTGTCCAGATGCAGGTATTCAGCAACTTCATAAGGATCACCGATCTCTTTGACCATAATCACATCCGGCCAAAAGCTGAACACGATCATGTCCTCGTGCTCTTCCCCCATCTGGCGCAAAGTGAGCCGAATCATGAGCAGCTGGTATTCGATCTCGGCCTGGGACAGCTCTTCCCAGTCCTCGGGAAAATCATAGGCCCGTATCAAATACATATCCCGCCTGGGCACCCCTGGCGGCGGCTCTTTGGCCACCTTGAATCCCAGCCGATACTTGGTCTTAAAGCCTATATTCATCATATACTGGTCCAAGCGCTTCAAACCATCCTTGCTGAATATCCCGGACAGAATGGGCGCACCCTTGAAATATTCAAAAGGTCCGCCCAGATCGGTAAGCATAATTCCCACGCCCGAGCCGTCATGGCCTTCACGCATAGCGTCCATGGCCTGGACGGCCAGCATGGGCGACTGCGGCTCCTGGCTGGTAAGAGCAAATAATCGGCACATATCTTTTCACCTCCAAATGGATATCAATATCCAGCCTGTTGAGTTTTGCCTTCCTGCTTTTCAGGTATCAGAAAAATGGTGTCAGAAAACGCCAAGACACACCTCGTCCCACACTTTCCGAATATCCCGCCGAGCTAATTGGATATCGCTCCAGTCCTGGATGGGCATCTCGACCCCAACCGGAGGCCACAAACCGTTTTGCCTCAACTGCTTGAACTCATCCCGGGTAACCAAAGACGAGGACTGGTTGGTCAAAAGCTGCAGTCGAAGCTCCAAGTTACGCAAAGACTGGTAGGACTTGTGTACGGCCTCCACTTTGAAAGCCTCCAGGCCAAGGCCCGGACCAACCAAGGGAAGAAGGTCCTTGATGGCCAATGCCTGGCCATGTGCTCCCCGCCCCTGGATCAGCTGCCCCCCCTGGACCAAGAATTCCACATCAGCCAGCCCCCCTGGACCCAACTTGAGATCCAGGGCAGAAAATCTTTCCCGGCTGCGTTCCTGTTCCATGCGCCGCCGCAGATAGCACAGCCTGGACCATACCTGGTCTTGGGGCCTGGATTGGGAGCATATCTCTCTGGCTTCGGCCTCCAACCGACGGCCCAAATTTTTATCTCCGGCCACCGCCCTCATACGCAGCAAAGCCTGAATCTCCCAAATATCGGCCTCCCGCCTGTAATAGTCAATCCATCTGGAGGTGGTCACGATGAGAGGGCCATAGTTGCCTGAAGGCCTGATCTGAGCGTCCACCACGTAACCGGGACCCTCTTGCAGGGGAGTGCTCATCATGCGCATGAAGCGCTGCATGATTTTGACTACTTGGGCCGGGATGTGGTCTCCGCCCTCGGCCGGTGGGTCATAGACGAACATCAAATCCAGGTCTGAAAGATAACCCATCTCTCGACTTCCCAGCTTACCCAGACCCAAAACAGCCAGAGGTACTTTTTGCCTGGGCATATATTGCCTGACAACAGTCTCCCAAGTGGCTTGAATGGTCCAATCGGCGACGGTGGTCAATTCTCTTTCCACGTCGTCCACAGCCAACCGGCCATAAATATCTTGGAACACCAAGTTAAGAATACGTTCGTTTTGCAGACGGCGTATCCACTCCAGGCTCTGCTCATACCCTCGTTCGCTGTCTATTATGCGTCGGGCCTGCTCATTCCAGGTCCGCTCCAATCCCCCTTCCTCTCTCCGGGGCAAACCTTCTATCAAACTGGGCTGTTGCAGAAGAAGGGAACCGACAAGCTGAGACACGGCAGTGCAGAAGAAGAGCTTCTCCAGCCAAGGGGGGTTCTCATTGAGTACAACCACCAGACCCGGCCGCAGTGCATATTTCTGAATCAGCTCAGTGATTCGAAAACTTTGCTTTTCCTTTTCCCAGCCTTTTCCTTTCGTATCCAGCTGATTCATCACTGCCTGCACGGCCCGGCGTACCTCGTATCCAAAGGGAGGGCAGGGGACGATCTCTTGATCCGGACTTCTTTGTTCAGGAACATCCCTTTCCAGGTCCTCCTCTTTTTCTGAGGATGAAGAGGGACGAAAAAGAGCTGCAAATTGCTCGTGCACCTCTTCCCGTATGCCTTGGAGGGTCCGGGAAAGCTCTTGCCCTGTGGCAAAACCCAAAACCAGGGCCAGGCGATCCATGTCCTGGCCAGAGCTGGGCAGAATATGAGTCTGTCGATTGCTGTCCAGTTGCACCCAATGCTCCGTGCGGCGTAGCAATACATAGGCCGAGGCCAGGAATTCAGATGCATCTGCCGGCATCAGGCCCAGATTTTGAAGGACCTGCAGGCAACGCAAAGTATGTGGTTCGTCCAGTTCAGGATATCGGCCACCGTAAACGAGCTGTAAGGATTGGACCACAAACTCGATCTCCCTGATTCCTCCGCGTCCCATCTTAAGATCAAAGGGCCGGTGCTCCATATCCATGGCTTCTTGCAGCATGCGGTCACGCATGGACTTGAGCTCATCCAAAGCCTGGAAGTCCAGAAAGCGGCGAAAGACAAAGGGCCGGATCTGGTCCAGAAAACCGTGACCAATACTTCTCTGACCAGCCACCGGCCTGGCTTTGAGCAAAGCCTGCCGTTCCCAAGACCGGCCATGGATCTGATAGTGATCCAAAGCCCTGTCCGCAGAAACCACCAATTCTCCGTCCTTACCCCCGGGCCGAAGGCGCATATCCACAACAAAAACCCGGTCTCCACCTACTGATTCAGACAACAACCGAGTCAATGTTTGGGCCAAGCGACTCAAAACGGACTTGAACTCAGCGCCCGCGGGGATATCTCCACCGGGATTATCCCGTAAAAAAATGAGATCGATGTCTGAAACGAAATTCAGTTCATTCCCTCCCAGCTTGCCCAAACCCAAGACTCCCAGATACCTGGACACCTTTTGAATATCGATCCCAGAAGCAACGAGGTCTATATTTTGTATCCACAGCTCCGGCCGGGAAGCCAAAACGTGTAAGCCGACTTGCAGGCTGGTCCGGGCCAGATCGCTGATCTGGGATACGACCTGGGAAAAGGAAGCCAAGCCGAAGAGATCCTGTCCGGCCAAGCGCAGGAAATGGCATTGCTTAAATCGACGGAAAATCAGGGCCAGATCCTGGAATGTCTCGCACTGAGCACACTGCAGGCTCAGATCTCGGTACATTTCAGGCAATGGCACATTCCGCCACAGATTACGCTCCTGCACCAGCCAATGCTCAAAATTTTCTTTTTTGAGCAGGGTAGCCAGGTAATGTGATCCGGACCGCATCCGATCCAGATCCGGCTCATTGGATGTAAGCATTTAGCAGGTTACCTTGTCAGCTTTGCCTCCGGCAAATCTGACATATTTTGGGGCCAAAGCGCTCAAAAAAGAAAACTTGACGGTCTTGCAGGCAAAAAAAGGGAACAGGCCCTTTATGTCGGCCGTTCCCTTTGGGCTGCTGCAAATACGTTGAAAATTAAATATCGTAATAGAGCATGAACTCGTAAGGGTGTGGCCGCAAACGCACCGGATCGACTTCACTGGAACGCTTATAATCGATCCAGGCCTGGATGACGTCCTCAGTGAACACGTCTCCCTGGCACAAAAAATCGTGGTCCTCTTCAAGTGCAGTCAGGGCCTCTTCTAGAGAACTGGGGGTAGAGGGAACACCTTTGAGCTCCTCCGGGGATAAGGAGTAGATGTCTTTATCCAAAGGATCCCCTGGATCTATGCGCTTCTCAATTCCGTCAATAGCGGCCATGAGCATGGCACTGAAGGCCATATAGCCGTTGCAGGAGGGATCCGGGAAGCGGATCTCGATACGCTTGGCCTTGGGAGAGGCCGAATACATGGGAATGCGCAGGGCCGCACTCCGGTTGCGGCTGGAATAGGCCAGATTGACCGGTGCCTCATAACCGGGCACCAGCCGCTTGTAGGAATTCGTGGTCGGGTTGGTCAGGGCGCACAGGGCCCGGGAGTGCTTGAGAACACCGCCTAAGGCGTGCATGGCCATCTCGCTGAGGCCGGCATATTGATCCCCGGCAAACAAAGGCTGACCATCCTTCCATATGGATAAATGGGTGTGCATACCTGAACCGTTGTCCCCGAACAAGGGCTTGGGCATAAAGGTTACGGTCTTTTTGTGATTGCGGGCAATATTTTTGATAATGTACTTAAACCACATCAATTGATCGCCCATAGCTACCAGGGGGGTAAAGCGCATATCGATTTCCGCCTGGCCGGCTGTAGCCACCTCATGGTGCTGACATTCCACGCGGATACCGACATCCTGCATAACCATGACCATCTCGTTGCGTATGTCATTTAAGGAATCAGAGGGCGGTACCGGGAAATAACCTTCTTTGTGCCGCGGCTTGTAGCCCAGATTCGGGTTTTCCTCCCGGCCGGTATTCCATATACCCTCGGAGGAGTCGATGGCGTAGAAGCCAAAGTTGGAAGCCGAATCGTAGCGGATATCGTCGAAGATGAAGAACTCCGCTTCAGGCCCGATAAAGGCCGTATCTCCGATACCTGTAAATTTGAGATACTCTTCAGCCTTCTGGGCAATAAACCTGGGATCGCGGGAATACTTTTCTTTGGTCACCGGATCCACGATGTTCCCGATCAGGGTCAAGGTAGGTACCTTGGTGAAAGGGTCCATTATGGCTGTGGACGCATCCGGAACTACCAGCATATCGCTGGCATTGATGGGCAGCCAGCCCCGGATGCTGGATCCGTCGAATCCAAAACCGTCCTCAAAGGAGCTCTCGTCGAACTCGCTCATGGGAATGGAGAAATGCTGCCAAATACCGGGAAAATCCAAGAACCGGAAATCGACCATTTTGGCCCCTTGTTCTTTGGCGTAAGTCACTGCCTCTTTCGGGGTCATGTAATGCCTCCTTTGCTCTGATCAATACGTTTGGTCTTTTGATACAAGCAAGGATGATGCCAAGCCTTGAAGGCTCGGCAAAAAGACGGGAGTTGTCATAATCCAACTCCTTCTTGATCCTTTCTTTACACATTTTTGTACCCTTAAGGCCTCAACTTTGTTTCCCTCCCCCTTTCCTGCCCCTCATCTGCACCTATACAATCTCAAATAACCAACTCATCCAATATCTTACAAAGAAATACATTTTTGTATCAAATTTTCCTCAATCCTTCCATTTTAACAGTTTTGCAGCGATGCCAAGATCTGCTCCTTGATCCGATGGTGTTTGCTCGAATCCTGAATCTTGTTTCCGTTGTGGTCCGTGAGGTAAAAGACATCCACCACCTGAGCCCCGGGAGTAGTGATCTTGGCTACCTGGATGGACAAATCAAAGCAGTGCAGGGCCTTGGAGATGGTGTGCAACACACCAGGTCGTTCCCAGGTATAAACCTCAATCACAGTATAAAAATCCGAGGCCTGCTCATTGATGAGCACCCGATCTTCACCGCTGACAAAGGGAGAGGGTCCAAAGGAACGGGGGGATTTCTTGTCCGCCATATAGGACTCCAGACTCCTGTATCCGCTCAGGACCGTCTCCAAGTCTCTATGCACCCGGGCCCAAACCTCCTCTGGATGCAATGGATCCGGAATCTGATCCACAATAAGCACATCAACGGCTACTCCGTAAGTTCGGGTATAGATGTCCGCGGATACGATATTCACCCCATTGGCCCAAAGCACGCCAGTGAGATAATCAAAGAGATGCAGGAGATCAGGGGTAATCAAGGTCAGCTCCCACATTTCCTGAGACAAGGCCTTAGATCGAAACACAACGGAGGTCTGGCTGAGTTTCTGTTCCAAAAAGAAATGCTTGACCACCGCCTCAACTGACTGGGTCAAAAGATAACGCAGGGATAGCTTCTCCACCCAGGACATGACCTGCGACTGGGCTGGATCGGATTGCAACAGGCTGGATATCTCCTCCTTTACAGCCTGGATCCGCCAGGCTAAATCAACGCCCCGCCAGTCGTCCTGTTCCAAGAAGTGCTTCACTTTCAAGCCCAACTCAATGAGCAGGGCCCGCCTCCATAAGGTATACACCTGCGGGCCGGTGGCTTTGGAATCGGCTACGGTGAGCAGATATAAAGCGGCCAACCGCTGCTTGGTGCCGATATTCAAAGCGCACTCTTCCACAGGCTTCTCTTCAGCCAGATCCCTCTTCAAGGCCGTCTCAGCCAGCAGGAGGTGCTGATCCACCAAGAACACCAGAAAATGAAGATCGCCTTCCGATAGGCCCAGCCGGGTTCCAATCTCCACAGCCATTCTCGCCCCCCTTTGAGCATGTCCGTGTCCCTGTCCTTTGCCCACATCGTGGATCAGGGCGGCCAGAAAAAGGATCCGCCGTTCGGAAAGCATGTCGTTCAGCCAGTGATGGCTGAATTCACTGGGCAGGACGTCCGGGTCCTCTCCAGCTAAGATGGAATGGAGTTCCTTGACAGTACGGAGTAAATGTTCGTCAACGGTATACAGATGGTAAGCGTCATGTTGCACCCGGTAGCGCAAAGGGGAGAATTCGGGAAGAAAGGCTTCCAGAAATCCAGTTTCCAGCATCACCTTCAACACAGGAAAGGACATCCGGGGGCAAAGAAGAATATAAAAAAACTCTTCAACTATCTTCGGATCACTACGCCACTTTTCCGTAAAACTTTCCAGATGATTGCGAACAACTTGCCCGGTTTCATGGTGAAAATGGGCCTCATATCTGGCCGCCTGCCAGAAGAGATGCATAATCAGACCGGGGTTGGCAGCCACCAGTTGCGGATCATAAAATCGGATATGTCGACCATCCAATACAAAGGGGCCGGGCAGAACCTTTTGACGCCGGGATCGTTGCCGGGAAGGGGTGAGGTCCAGGCCCAATTTCTCCAGCAAAAAATCGGTCACCCTCCGAACCCTGGCTGTATGACGGTAGTAGGAGCGCATAAACCCTTCAACAGCTCGCCCTCCGGCCGGATTGTCCTCAAATCCGAGCCTGGCCGCCAACTCCGGCTGATATTGCATGACCAATTGATCCTGACGGCGGGGACTGATCAAGTGCAGCTGCAGTCTGACCCGCCACATAAAGTCCCGGGCCTGTTCCAGCCAGCCATATTCCGTGTCATCGATGTACCCTGCATCTCGAAGCTTCCTGGGTTCAGGGTCTTGCTCAAAAAGTGTTCCGCACCAGCGCAGGGCATGCAGATCTCTGAGCCCACCCAGCCCCTCCTTGATGTTCGGCTCCAGGAGATAAATGCTTTTGGCCAGCAGTTCCCCCCTCTTTTCCCTGGCCATATTCAGCATATCCAGAAACTGCTTCCGTTGACGTCTGCTGTTGTGTGCAAGGATATCCTTTCTCCATCTGTCGTACAGGGATTGGTCTCCGAAAATGAGTCTCGTCTCCAGGCAAGTGGTTCGAGCTGAAAAGTCGTCCTTAATCAGTTGCTTGATTCCAGTCACAGAAGAAACCGAATGCCCCAGCTCAAACCCCCCGTCCCACATGGCTTGGACCAGGCTGTGCACCAGGCTGTGCAAAGATGGAGGTAAATGCTGGGCATAGATAAATACTAAATCCACGTCAGAGACAAAGCTCATTTCCTCCCGCCCCAACCCGCCTACAGCAGCCAAAAACCAACCTGATGGGGAAGGGGCAAGCTTGCGGAAATGATCTTGCATGACTTGGATTACTTGCCGGGCATAGGCGTTGGATCCGGTAATGCCCAACACATTTTCCCGGCAGGCCTGCGTAAACTGGGAGCGCTTGTCCCTTAACTCATCAATAAGAGGTGAAAACACGAAGCTGACATCCTTTTCCGCCTAGGCAGACTTCTATACTTTGCGCCTTTCATCAAGATTGGCTGCAGGCATCTTATGCTACAGGGCGTTTTCTCCTCGTTCTCCGGTCCGAATGCGCACACATTCCTCCACCTGAGAGATGAATATTTTTCCGTCCCCGATTTTCCCTGTCTTTGCTGCCTCTCGGATTGCCTGTACCACGTCCTCCACCCGCTGATCAGCAACCACAACTTCCACCTTGATCTTGGGAATGAAATCCACAACATATTCCGCACCCCGATATATCTCAGTGTGTCCTTTTTGCCGCCCAAATCCACGGATTTCGGCCACAGACATTCCCTTGACTCCTATTTCTGTCAGGGCATCCTTGACATCATCCAGCTTAAACGGCTTAATAATTGCTACCACACGTTTCATACTGCCTCCCCCATATTGCTGCCTTTCAACGAATCATTCATAGAGTTTCCCACCATTTTCTCAAAACAACAGTCCCCAAATGACGGCCTATTCGTCGACAATCTTCGAATTTGGAATTCTTATTTGCAACCATCATGCCTGAAGCTGGCATACAATGTGTTTGCAAGGGTATTTCTCAAGACGTGAGATCAGGTGAGGTGGAGATAATAAGCTGCGGGTTTGTAAAGGCTGGTCTATGTGACCTTATTTTTTGATCCCTGAAACCGGCCCGGTTCGATCCCGTACTTTTGAATCTTGTATTGAATGATGCGTTTGGTGGTGCCCAAAATTCTCGCCGCCTGGGCCTGGTTGCCCCTGGAATCCTTCAATGCATCAGTGATCAGATCCCGTTCGAAGTTGGAGACCAGGATATCCATTTTTCCTTTTTTCCCTTCACCGCTATCGGAGATCTTCATCTGCAGTGTGGGAGGAAGGTGGTGGGCCTCGATGGTATCCGCCGGGGCCAAGAGGACGGCCCGCTCGATGCAGTTTTCGAGCTCTCGAACATTTCCCGGCCAGTGATAAGCTATTAATAGATCTATGGCTGAGGTGGAAATTCGCTTCACTTCCCGCCCAAACTCCTTTGCGTACTTGGCCACGAAAAAATCGGCTAAAAGCAAAATATCCGGACCACGCTCCTTGAGAGGGGGTATAAAAACAGGAAAAACATTTAAGCGGTAAAAAAGATCTGAGCGGAAGGAACCTCTGGCCACTTCTCCTTCCAGGTCCTTGTTCGTAGCCGCTACCACCCGCACGTCCACGCGAATAACCCTGGAGGACCCCAAGGGCTGAATCTCCTTTTCCTGCAAAACACGCAAAAGCTTGGCCTGGGCCATAGGCGAAAGCTCTCCGATTTCATCCAGAAATATAGTTCCCCCGTGGGCTTCCTCAAAGCATCCTTTCCGTCTGGAGACCGCACCGGTGAAGGCCCCTTTCTCGTGTCCAAACAGCTCACTTTCCAATAAGCTTTCCGGCATAGCCGCACAGTTGACCCTGATCATGGGACTCTTGGCTCGTTTACTGTTCTCATGCAGGGTCTGGGCCACAAGCTCTTTCCCCGTCCCGGTTTCACCATAAATGATCACGGTAGAGTTGGTATCCGCCACTTGATCTATAAGACGCAATACGTCCTGTATGCCCTTGGACCTGCCAATGAGCTTGGTCTTTGGTCTCTTGGCTTGAGCCAAAAGCTTTCGGAGACTTCTGTTCTCTTCGCTTATGGCCCGAAAATGCACCGCCTTACCTGTAAGCTCAGCTACAGCTGCCAGAAGTTCGACCTCCCGCTCCAGGCTTTGAACCTGCCGGCTCAATTTGTCTGCAGACAAAACCCCTACCACCCTGCTTTGAAAAAATATGGGCACGCAAAGAAAGGCCAGTTCATCCCGATTGGCTTCTCTACGGGCTCCTGTTCGGTCCAGAAAATGGGTCTCTTGCCCTAAATTGGCCACTGCTATAGGTCTCCCTGTCTCAGCCACTTGCCCTGTGATTCCCTCTCCAAGAAGATATGTGATATCACCTGTTTGAACTGACACACCGCGGGCTACATCCAATACAATATGACCGGTCTTTAAGTCAATTATTGAAATCATTCCCCGTTCCATGCCCAGCATTGAGCTCATGATATCTAAAACCTGTTGCAGCTGGTCTTTTAATTCATCCGGGGTAGTGAATGCCCGGGCAATTTCATAAAGGGCCAGCAATTCATTATATGCGTACTCATTGACCATAAAGCCGGGATCCCAATATTATACAATCTGTCATCTTCATTGATATGTATTGTTTCTACCAATTAAAAAATATTTTTGCAAAAAAAAAGGCTCCCCGGAGGGGAGCCTTTTTTAAAAAATGTTCTGGCAGCGACC
>CAZUER010000013.1:47431-51744 GCA_964619345.1 uncultured Desulfohalobiaceae bacterium | reverse complement strand
ATAAGAAGATGGCCGAAACCCCAAGTTTCATCCTTAATCAATCCGGCAAATTTCCCTTTGTTTTTGACCGCCTTGGGGCAAAAAACATGTCAGATTTGCCGGAGGCAAAGCTGACTTGAGTCACGTCATTGGATCCCAGAACCTGCTCAAACTCCCGCAACAAGGCCCGCATTCCTGGCACGTCAAAGGCCTGGGCCCGGTCCTGGAGTTCCTCTGCCCAGGACTTAAGATCCGCAGACAGCTCAGCGGCTGTCTTCCTGATCTCCTCACCGAGTTGGAAAACGTCGTCCACTATCAAAGCCTGATTCAATTCTTTGCAGCGGGGAAGATACTCGATTCGCAAACGGTCCACGACATCCGGGTCCACTGCCTGCACAATCGACAGCAGCCTTCCCGATCCGTTTTCCAAAGGGGGAACACCTCCGCCTCTGGCCGTCCGGCCTGCATTGGGATCTAAAAAGGCGGCGCACATGGCCAGGATCTTCTTCTGGGTTACCGGCTTGGAAAGATAATCCTCGAACTGCCCATTTATCCCTTCCCCTTCTTCCTGCCTGATCCGGGAGCTTAAGGCTACCACCGGCACACGGGGCATGAGCTTCTTAAGCAATTTTGCGGCATGCACCCCGCTTAAATCAGGTAAGTGCAAGTCCAAAAAAATCAGCTGAGGATGTTCCTGCTCACAGATTTGCAAGGCCTCATTGGCGCTTCCCGCTCCCAGCACCTGGAGCGGGGTAGATTCCAAAAAACCGCTGAAGAGTTCGGCATTAGCTGGATCCCCATCAACTACCAGGACCTTGGCCGCAGGGAAAGACTTGGCTGGCCTGCGGGGGAGCTTCCTGCCCCGAGCCTGAATATCCCTGGCCACTCCCGGCAGATGGACACGGAACAGGCTGCCCTGGTTGACCTCGCTGACCAAGGAAATATGCCCGCCCATCATGGCCGTCAACTTTTTGGTGATAGCCAGACCCAGCCCGCTGCCTCCATATTCCCGGGTGGACTGAGAGTTGCGTTGCCTGAAGTTCTCAAAAATAACTTCATGCTGATCCTGGGGTATGCCGATTCCAGTGTCCTCAACGGCTATCAGAAGATCAAATTTTCCGCCTTGATGCGAACTGCGAGCGCATTCAATCTGCAGACGTACGAAACCCTTGCCTGTAAACTTCAAAGCGTTGCCCACCAGATTGATCATGATCTGCCGGATACGGACCTGATCCAGAACCAAGTCATCCGGAAGGCTGGGATCGAACTCCACGATCAGGGTCACACCCTTTTCATCGAACGAGGGCTCAAACATGGCCTCCACATCCCTGACCAAGAGCCGCAGATTGACGGGTTCCGGCCTTATTTCCAATTTTCCGGCCTCAATCTTGGACAGATCCAAAATATCGTCGATCAAGGTCAGTAAAGTCTGACCACTGGAAAGGATGGTTTGAAGATAACGCCTGTTCTGAGCATCCTGGACCTTGTGCAGCAAGGCCTCGCTAAAGCCCAGAATGGCGTTCATCGGGGTCCGGATCTCGTGGGACATATTGGCCAAAAACTCGCTCTTGGCCCGGTTGGCTGCCTCTGCCTCTTCTTTGCTTTGCTGTAAAGCGGCCTGGGTCTTCTTTATCTGGGTCAAATCCCTGGCCACACACACACTGCCAATGGTCCTTCCCCCCTCCCGGAGCAGGCTGATGGACATGCCCAAAGGAAGGATATGGCCGTATTTGGTTCGAATGGAGACCTCTGTATCCCGGACATAGCCCTTGGCCCGCAAACTTTCGAGCATAAAAGCCAGCTGAGTCTGGTCGGCATAGAGATCAAAGGCTGATTTTCCCCGCAATTCCTCAAAACTGTATCCAAAGAGCTTTTCAGCCCGCTTGTTCCAGCGGATGAAGCGTCCCTTGGCATCCACAATGCCAATGGCGTCCGCCGAATTGTCCAAGACATTCTTGAAATAATCCCTTTCTTTCTTCAGAGCGTTCTCAGCCTTTTTCAGTTCAATGAGGTCCTGGGCCACTTCGTACAGGGATTTCATATCCGTATTCGCATCCACAGCCCGTTTGCACTCGATGAGCATGGACTCCAGCTCCTGATTGCGGGCCCGGAGTCTTTCAAGCTCCTGAATCATACTGGTCCAGTCATTATCACCCATAACGCTTTCACCTTGCTCCCTAGACCCGGTTTCCCATTTTCGCCCCCGATGGTTTTCCTGCGGGGGAACAAAAGTACCACCAGGCAATGAAAGTGATCAAGCTGGCCACTCTTGTTTTACTGGCTGAATTTGTGTATCAAACCCATGGCTGATATGAAACTGGAAATACACTTATACATCACAGACCCTCGCGTCCATTGGAAGGGCGAGCACCTGTCGCCCTAATAACCTGTACACCGTCAGATTGTTGTTTTTATATAATGTACAGAAAGGAGAGATGGGGATGGGCTTTGAGTTGAGTAAAGAACAGCGCATGATTCAAAAGATGGCCAGGGAATTCGCTCGTAAGGATCTGGCCCCCCTTGCGGCTGAACGGGATCAGAAACACGAATACCCGGCCCAAAGCCTGAAAAAAATGGGCGAGCTGGGGCTCTTGGGCATGCTGGTTCCGGAACAATACGGCGGCGAAGACATGGACACCGTCTCCTATGCCCTGGCCATGAGTGAAATCGCTTACGCCTGCGCCTCTACAGCCGTGATCATGTCTGTGCACGACTCCATCTGTTGCGGCAGCCTCCTGCGCTTCGGGACCGAGGAGCAAAAACAAAAATATCTGGTCCCTATGGCCCAGGGGGAGTTCATCTGCTCCTTCGCCCTGTCCGAGCCGGAAGCCGGTTCCGATCCGGCCGGGATGACTGCCAGCGCCCAACGGCAGGGGGAGTACTATATACTCAATGGAACCAAACGCTGGATTACCGGCGGAGCGACCTCCAAGCTGTTTATCGTTCTGGCCAGGACCGATCCGGAGGCCGGGCATAAAGGCATCTCCGCCTTTTTGGTCACCAGGGACATGGAAGGATTTTCCACCGGCCGACTGGAAGACAAGATGGGCCAGTGCGCTTCAGATACAACGGATTTGATTTTCAATAATTGCCACGTCCCGGCCGATCATCTCTTGGGCCGGGAAGGAGAAGGCTTCAAGGTGGCCATGTCCGGATTGGACGACGGCCGGATCGGGATTGCCGCCCTTTCCGTGGGAGTTGGACAGGCGGCCTTGGATGCCAGTGTGACCTATGCCAAACAGCGGGTACAATTCGGGCGGCCCATTGCCGAAAATCAGGGCCTGCGCTGGATGATTGCGGATATGACCACTGATGTAGAAGCTGCCCGCCTTCTGGTCTTAAGCGCCGCCTCCACCAAGGATCGGGGAGAAAAATGCAGCCAGGAGGCCTCCATGGCCAAGCTCTATGCTTCGGAGATGGCCAACCGGATCACCGGCCAGGCCGTACAGATCCACGGAGGTTACGGATATACCAAGGAATTTCCGGTGGAACGGCTCTACAGGGATGCTAGGGTCCTGACCATATATGAAGGCACCTCCCAGATCCAGAAAATGGTTATTGCCAACGAGGTCTTGGGGGACAGGAAGAAGAAAAAGAAATAAAATTGGTCAGCTTTGCCTGGGGCAAAGCTGACCAATTTTATGCAGTGTCCAACTCGTCAAGGTATCGTTCGATCTCCTTCCCGGCCTTAAGCTCCTGCATCCACCGTTGTGGGATGGCTTCCATCCCCTGGTAGGCCCCCAGGACCATGCCCACCAGCATCCCTCGAGCGGCTGAGTCGCCGCCGGCCATAACGCATTGAATAAGGGCCTGAGGCAAGTCGTCCTCATGACGGGCGATAAGCTGAACAGTTCCCGGAAAGGCGTGAGGGGCATGGCAGGTCTTGCCCAACTCCTGAATAGCTTCCACACTGTCCCTGTCCGCCGCGTCCAGCCCGGTTTGCACCCACTGTGCCGCCGCCAAGGCGGCATATGATTCCCCAGCCGCGTCCTGCATGGCCATAACCGGTCTTTTTCCGGCCAAGACATCCACCACCACCCGAGCGAAAAACTCGGCGCTGTCCACCACTGCCTCATCGCGGTGAGTCATCTGGGTCTGCTTCCTGCACGCTTGCACCAAGGCTGAAACATCAGGACCCAAAAGATAAATCAGCGGAGCGATCCGGGCCGCTCCGGCCAAATCGTTACTCCCTGACCCCACCTGGTCCAGCTCCTGGCCCTGATCCATATTGGCCAGGGTCCCTCTGGTGGCCTGATCCACATAGCTTGAAGCAGTGGCCCAAAAATTTCGCCAGAGATCGGCGAAGTGCCGCTGGTCAAAGCTTCCTGTAGCAG